>NZ_JAQUOY010000011.1 GCF_028716865.1 Candidatus Methylomirabilis sp.
GAAACCGTCCCTGACGAAGAAGGCCTCGCTCTCCACCCCTTCGGCGTTATAGAAGATCCGTCCGTCGGTGAGCACGCCATCGACGTCCATGATAAGCAGACGGATCGCCTTCGCCTTTTCCTGGAGCCTGCGGTCGATAGACATAGACATCCTTCCCATTACAGCCTGTCGCGATTCATCACCAGCACAAAGTCTCGTTGGCGGTATGAATGGTCCGCGAGACGCTTGAGCGGGAGGTTGCCTCGCTGCTCAAGCGCCTCGAAGCTGCTTTTGCTCAGGAGACCGAAGATCTGCCGCTCAACCGTAAAAGCAGCGTAGACCTCATCGGGTGTCTGGAGTTCCGGCACCGGAGATGGTCGATCGAGATAGTAGAGGATATCCTCGCCTAACGACCGGCCCGGGTGAAAAATTACCAGGGGGGAGTCGCCCACAACCGCGCGAACCTGCTCGGCAATGACCTTTGCAGATTCATATCTGGCGAGCGTGGGATAAAAGTATTGAACAAGACCGATGGTCATCACGATGGCGACCGCCGCCACGCTCGAAAAGATGGCCCACGGTTGGCTCCTGCAGGCGGTATAGAGGACACCGATGCACCCGATGCCTAGAAGCAGCGCAAGGGGGATAGGCCAGACATCATGGGGCATGAGGAAACGCAATTGGATGAGCCGTGGCCCGACAAACAGGCCCAGCACGCCGACCAGACCCAGGAGGAAGGCTGCGACCCTGAGCAGACGAGCTTCCATCGGTTGCAAGGTATCGGCATACCGAAAGAGATGATCCCAGTATCGGGCCATCAGCAGGGCGAACGACGGGATGAGATACACAAGAAACCGCTCAGCCTTCCCTGCCGGCAGGCTCAAGAGTACGAAAAAGCCGATAGACCAGACGCGGAGCAGCAGGTCCGCTTCGTCACGATAACGGGAGCGAGACCTCACGAGGGTAAGAACCGCACAAGGGAGAAAGAGGCTCCAGGGAAAGAACACCGCAAAAATCATCACGAGATAGAAAAACGGTGAGTTTGGCGCGTGGACAACGCGGGTCAGATTCTGGTCGACAAAAAAGTGCCGGTTAAACTCACCGCCTAACCCCAGATAATAGGGCACGGTGACAAGCAGAAAGACCGCTACACCGCCCAGAAGGAACGGAATCTCTGCAAGCACCTTGACTCGCCGCGTGAGCGCCAAAAAGGTAAATGCCGCGCCTGCCGGCAGCAGGAGACCTACCGGACCCTTGAGCATCGTTGCCACGGCCATCGACAGAAAGGCGAAACAGAGAGCGCCGAGCCGACGTCCGCCTCTCCGGTACGCCAGATAGAAGGCCACGAACGCAAGATTCATCCAGAACGCCAGCTCGACATCGAATCTGGCCTGATGGGCATGCCAGACAGCGGACAGCGTGGTAGTCGTGATGAGCGCCGCGATCACGCCCAGCCGCCGGTCGAACAGCAGTTTCCCGCTGACGTACACCAGGAACACCAGCCCGATCCCGAAGGTCGCTGATGGAAATCGAACGGCAAACTCACTCGACCCCCACAGCGCGAAGGAAAGCGCCATAAGCCAGAAATGCAGCGGGGGTTTATTGACGTAGGGACGCCCCTCGTAGACAAGCTGCAGCCAGTCCCCGGTCCGGACCATTCTTCGCGCAATGGCCGCGTACATCCCCTCGTCACCTCTCAGCGGCACACCCAGATACGAGTAGTAGACGACAAGCCCCCAAATGAACAGGAGAGTCAGGACCAGCCACTCCTTTTCCAGCGCCCCTCTCGTCATACCACCCCAGCCCTCAGGAGGTCGTGCAGATGGATGACCCCCTCCGGTCTCCCTTCGGGATCCACGATCAGCAAAGAGGTGATCGCGTACCGCTCCATGATCTCCAGCGCCCTGGTCGCGAGGGCGTCCTTGTCGATGGTCTTGGGGTGCGACGTCATACAATCCCTGACCTGCCGCTGCAACAGATCGATCCCGTCCTGGAGTACCCGCCGCAGGTCGCCATCGGTAATGATCCCGGTGAGGACCCCGGCCTCGTCCACCACAGCGGTCATCCCGAACTGCTTTCGCGAAATCTCGGCCAGCGCGTCACGCATGAGCGCACCCTGAGCGATAACGGGAAGTCGCTCACCAATATGCATGAGGTCCTGCACTCGCCAGAACAGCCGCCGCCCCAAGTTGCCGGCCGGATGCAGGAGCGCAAAGTCCGCCTCGGTGAAGCCGCGCTGCTCGAGCAGGACCACGGCAAGCGCATCGCCCATTGCCAGGGCTGCGGTAGTACTGGCGGTTGGAGCCAATGCCAGCGGGCAGGCTTCTTTCGCGACGCTTACATCGATCGCGACGTCGCTCTGCCTGGCAAGGGTGGAAGCGGAATCGCCGACCAGCGCGATCAGCGCGAGGCCGAGCCGTTTGATTGCGGGGAGCAAGCCGACAAGTTCATCCGTCTCGCCGCTGTTCGAGACCGCGATCACGACATCGCCGCGAACCAGCATCCCAAGGTCGCCATGCCCCCCCTCGGCGGGGTGGAGGAAGAATGCGGGGGTTCCGGTGCTGGCCAGGGTGGAGGCAATCTTCTGAGCAATCGAGCCGGACTTGCCCATGCCGGTCAGCACGACCCGGCCCCGGCAATCCCGGAGGATCTCGACGGCCCGGTCGAACCGCTCATCAAGCTTCGGGATCAAGGCCAGGATTGCCTCGGCCTCGATCTGCAGCACGTGTCGCCCTCGATCGACGATCATGGGATCTCGATCCGCTTTGGCGGCCGTCCGAGCATCCGCTCCACGACGGGAATCACCTCGTCAAGCGCGATCAACCGCATACAGTTCTGTTCCCCCCGCCGGCACCCGCCAGGAAAGCAGGGCCGGCAATCAATTCCCTTGTAGAGCGTGGCATGGCCCTGACCGGCCGGCCCCCAGATCCTCGGGTCGGCAGGACCAAACAGGCCGACCACCGGCGTCCCCATCGCCGCCGCGATATGCATCGGTCCGTTATCGTTTCCGACAAAGAGAGCGGCCTGTCGAAGCAGCCCGGCCAGTTCCAGGAGCGTCAGGCGCCCGGCCAACGAACGGCAGCCGGTTTCCACCTGGCCGAGGATCGCCTCCGTGATCTCCTGATCTGCAACTGAACCAAGCAGCACCGCTTTGACGCCGAGTTTCCCCTGAATATAGTCTATAAGGGCCGCGAATCGAGCGGCGGGCCAGCTCTTAAACCACCACCGGGCGCCTGGGTGCACCGCCACGAAGCGCTCGCCGGGCGCGATCTTGAGCGCGGTAAGCGCTTCGCCGGCGGCCGACTCATCGGCCGGCCTCACCTTGAGTACAGGCAGCGTAGGAGCAACCGGAATCCCCAGCGCCTCCAGAGCCATCAGATGCTGGCGGATCATCGGCATCGGCTGCTCCTGCATCGGGACCAGATGCGTGTACAGCCGCCCGCGCCAGCGACCCTCCCGATTGAAGCCGACCCTGATCGCGGCGCCGGTGAGCCGGCTCAGGATCGCCGCTCGATCACCGTCGGTCAGGTCGAGCACGAGGTCGAAGCGGCGCCGACGCAGCGCGGCGGCAAACCCGAGCTGGCGCAGCGGCGATCCTGCCCGCTCCGCGATCAACACCTCGTCGAGATGAGGATTGGTGGCGATCATCGCCTCGGTCCCAGGATTGACCAGCATCGAGAGGTGGGCCTTGGGAAAGACCGCCCTGAGCCCAGCCAGGACCGGCGTACTGAGCAGCACGTCCCCCAGGTATCGGAGCTTGATCACCAATATCCGCTCCGGTGCAACTATGCCAGGGGTCGGCATCACCGACCTCCCACCCGGTGATATGCCTGCAGCGTCTTGCGCGCGGTTCCCTCCCACGAAAATCGCTTTGCGCGTTCGAACCCGCGCGCTCGAAGCATTGCGGCCAGCGTCTGGTCCTCCAGAACAGTGTTCATCGCGTCAGCCATGGCCTCAGCGTCCAGGGGATCCACCTGGAGCGCCGCCTCTCCGACAACCTCGGGGAGCGAGGATGTGTTCGAGGTAATGGTGGGGGTTCCGCACGCCATCGCCTCCAGGGGCGGCAACCCGAACCCCTCATAGAGCGAAGGATAGACAAACAGGTCGGCGTAGGAATAGAGGCGTCGGACCTCCTCCGGAGGAAGATAGCCCGGCATGACGACCTCCTCATCCAGACCCGAGCTCCTGACGACATCAGCAATCTCCTGAATTCCCTGTCCGGGAGCGCCAACGAGCACGAGACAGTGAGAGCGCCGTATGTGCGTCAGCCGACCAAAGGCCTGCACCAGTGTGGGGACATTTTTGCGCGGCTCGAGCGTCCCCACGAACAGTACATACCTGTCCTTGCGCAAGGCATACCGACGACAAAGCGCCTCGCGACCCCCCGCAACATGCTCGGGGTAGTAGTCGTCGCCTACGCCTTGATTGATGATCTCAATCTTCTCGCGGGACACGCCCATCATATCACTCACGTCTTGCGCTGCGTGCTCGGACGGAACCACAACAAGGGTGGCTCGATGTACGGTGCGCCTGGTCTTCTTTGATGCCAGGCGGGCTCCCCAACGCCGCGGCGCGATACCGGGCATGCGTTCGGCCGCCAAGTCATGAATCGAGACGATGCTCCCACATCTGCCGATGCCCCGAAGCCGATAGCTCGTCCCATGGTAGACATCCAACTCGTCAAGCCGGCTCCTCACCCGCAGCAGAAGTTTTGGAGCGGACACCACGCGAACATTTCTGCCCCATTCCGTCGGGGTCTTCGATTCGCCCCACATACCGGTGCGGTACAGCACAAACTCATCCTCGGGGGCCAAGCGCACCATGTGCGTGATGAGATTGGCCACATATTGACCAATCCCGGCCTGCCGTATGAACATCGGATTCGCGTCAATGCCGATACGCACAGCACGTTCTCGCTCGTTGCAAGCGCCCGCAGATCAGCCGAGCACACCATAGAAAACGCGACGGGATCCCACAGGCTTTACATTGCCCATCACGCACTCAACTGAGTGGAAAGCGGCTTTCTCTCTGCAAGATCGACGGCAACAATAAGCAGCCCTGTCAGTGTTGCGAAAAGAAGGGCCACTTGGTGGCCCAGCAACTGGTCGATGATTCCACCACCGAGGATCACGAGAAAAGATCCTGTCGCCGCCCACCACAGCGCCCTGGCCAAGTCACACGCCACCCGGCGCCGGATAGTCACGAGAAAATGTGCGTAGGCTCCGATCAGGGCCAACAGCGCCAGAAGACCGAGGCCGCCGAGTTCGGCGGCAACATGCACCAGCAGATTATGGGCTTGGCCGAACTCCTCAGGTATGTCGTATTTTTCCCGACTGGGCCGAAAACACTTTGGCCCGACCCCGAGGAACGGATGATCCTGCGCCATACGCAAGGCACGCTTCCAGACGGGAATTCTGTCCAGGAAGCTTGTATCCTGCCAGGGCGCCATCAGGCTGATCACCCGCTGCTTGATCAGCACATCCGATTTTACGGCTACAAAGGCCACGGCCACAAAGAAGGCGAGCAACATGATAGGCCACTTCCAGACCCGTCCCATTGCACTGAGGATTCCCAGGTTGAGCCCTGTAATGAGCCACATCGATCTGGTGTGGGTAAACACAAGGGCGACGGCGGACAGGACCATGACAACCCCGATGCATAGTCGCCAGCGAACATCGAATCGAATATGGATCAACAAGGCTGCCATAGCAACAAGCGCCATGGCAAGGAAGGCGGCGGTAAAAGACAGTCCAGGAACGCTCAGGCGCACCGCTGTGGTGGGAACCAGAAAATATCTGTATATCCCAGCAACATCGCCGATTCCGGTGGCAACTATCATGGTCAGCATGACCGACCTGACCTGAGATTCCGAATTGAGCGAATTCACGATCAAGAGGAAGAAGAAGCTGTAGATAAATATATCGGTGATTCCTCTAGCGACATTCAGGGCGCCGCAGGCATTCAGCACATCCCACCGCATGGCGCTCATGAAGGAGACCCCCAATAGCCCGAAGAAGAACCACCCCAAGGTGGGGATCCTCATGTCGAAGCGTCGGCGCCCAACCGCTCTCAGCGCCCACATGCCAAGCGCAGACGCGAACCCGATATTCTTTGCGGATTCTGAGATCGGCATAAAAAACACCGTGAAAAGAATGGACAGGCGCAGACCCTGTTCGGCGAACCGTATGAATTGTTCGCGATCTGTCGTCATCATCCGGCTATGCCACCCTGACAGCAAGATTCGATCGGTATTGCGCGATTTTCGTCGGTCATGTCCACCCACGCCTTTCGAATTTCTCCGGCAGCCGACTCAGCAGTTGATCATATAGACTACTCAGGATCCTCATCTGCGAATCCGGGCCGAAGACGGTCTCGATCCGCTCCCGGCCCTGTTGCCCCATGCGAGCGCGCCGCTCCGGATCTTTCAGGAGTTCTACAAGCGCGTTGGCCATCGCGTCAGAGTCTCTAGGAGGCACCAACAGGCCGGTCCGCCCGTCTTCCACGATCTCGGATGGGCCATCCACTCTCGTTGCCACCACCGGCTTCCCGCAGGCCATCGCCTCCAGCAGCACGATCCCGAACCCCTCATCGACAGAAGCCAGAACGAACAGGTCCATGGCATCAAGGTAAGGAATTACATCTTCCTGGAATCCGGCAAACCACACCCTGCCGTCCAGACCGAGAGATACTCCTAACCGCTCTAATCCCTCCTGCAAGCCGCGCTCATCGGCCCCTACAATGAGACAGGCCAGGTCATTGATGTCCTGCCTTGCCTTGGCCATCGCCCGAATGAGGACATCGTAGCCCTTTTTGGGGGCGATATTCGCCACGCTCCCGATCACAAGGGTCTCCGGAGAAATGCCGCGCTCCGCCCTGATGCTCCGACCGTCTCCGGATGCCTTGGCCCTCTCAGGATCAATACCGCTATAGACGGTGACCACCTTCTCCGCCGGTATCCCGCCTTGGATGGCTTTCCCCCGCACACCCTCCGACACGGCGATCAGGAGATCGGCCCAATGCAGGCATAGCTTCCTGAATTTGTTCGGCACCATTTCGCTGCGCATGTGGGCCACACAGGGGATCCCAATGAGGCGGCAGGCCATAGAAGCGATGGCAGCATCGTCGGCATCGTTGACGTGGACAAGGGCGATCTCCCTTGCGCGAAGCAGTCGCCAAAGTCTCAGGACTGCAAACGGAAGAAAAGGAATCGACTTCCCCTTCCTGAGCGGGGGGAGCGGAAGAGAGATCGTCTCCACCCCAAGGCGACGAAATCTGGTCATGGGCTCATCCCCGCACGAGAGGAGGATCGTGGCCGTATAGCGCGTTGGATCAAGTCGCGCCACGACATTGAGGAGGTCTACCAGCGCCCCGCCGTAGTTCTCACCGAGCGACCGATAAATGTAGAGAATCCGCTTCGGGCGAACCATCCCCTACCCGGAACACCTTAGGCGCCTGCCCAGTTCCCAGGCCTTCACATAGCGGGTGAAGGTATGGAAGCTGCAAAGGACTGCAAAGACCAATCCGTGGAGGCCATCCCGAAATCCCTGCTTGAGCAGGTACACCTTCAAGCAGGCGATCATGGGCCTGAAGGTGACATCCGACCAACCGATCCGGGCGCACCGCGCCATGATCTCCCGAGCCTTGATCTGCGTCTCCGCATCGATCTTCCTGAGGCGCTGATGGATGCTCCGACCGGTAAAGTGGTCGATCGGGTTCTGCAACGTGCCGCTCGCCCCGCCGACAATCGGTGTATCCAGCGTTGTCTCATCATACCGGATGAAGCCCCGCTTGAAGAGGCGCCACTGAAGATCCGGAAACGCCCCGCCCCAGCGCAGCCACCGGCCGAAGAAAAAGTTCTTCCGAGGGACCTGGTAGGCCACCACCCCCTCGCGGTCCGCTCGCGTGATACACGCGAGAATCTCATCTCTGACCGCCGGCGTCACCCGCTCGTCGGCATCCAGGATCAAGACCCACTGTCCGCCGGTCCGTTCGAGGCCGAAGTTGCGCTGGGCGGGAAACCCGGGCCAGGGATTCAGGTAGACCTTGTCGGTAAATCGTCGGCTCATCTCCACCGTGCGATCTTCGCTCACGGCGTCCACCACGACGATCTCATCAGCCCAACTCACGCTCTCCAGACATTGTTGGATATTTTCCTCTTCGTTCAGCGTGATGACGAGAGCCGAAACCCCGACTGTCCGTTCATCCTGTCCTGGAGGAGGTGTAACCGCCGGCGCACTGTGTCGATCGAGCAGCCGTTCCTGTCGACTTTCGGTTCCCTGACCCGACTCAGTGCGGAGCCCCAACTCCCAGATCTTGGCATATTTGATGAAATTGAAATAGGAAGCGCCGACTGCGGCAATCAATCCATGCATCCCATCGAGAAAGCCTCGCTTGAACAGGTAAAGCTGCACGAACTTCACGAGTGCGCGTAACAGCAGTTCCGAGCCGGTCACCGAACCGGACTGACGGCCCCTCGTCACCTGCTGCTCCGCCGAGATCCCCGTATACCAGTCCTGTTTCCTCAGATACTGCGAGAACTCTTGATAGGTGAGATGAACCAGGTCCCTGTCGATACAGCCGACGGAGCCCTCTGCGATGACAAAGTAGGCATGGGGATTCAGACCGCCGAACCGCCCTTTGCGTCGGTCAAACAGGCGAAGGACCCGATCGGGGTACCACCCCCCATGCCGCATCCACCATCCCAGGAAATAGTTTCTGCGAGCGATCCGGTACCCATCGTAACGGGGCGCCGCAAGCTCGCGTTCGATGGCCTGACGAAGCTCCTCCGATACCCGTTCATCGGCGTCGATATTCAAGATCCAATCATGCGTAGCCAGCGAGACAGCAAAATCCTTCTGCTCGATGAATCCGATCCATGGGTGAATAAAGATCTTATCGGTGTAGCCTCGGCAGATTTCCAGGGTACGATCCGAGCTGCCCGAGTCCACCACTATGATCTCCTTCGCCCACGTCAAGCTTTCCAAACACGTTTGGATATTCTTTTCCTCATTGTAGGTGATAACAATGACGCTGAGATCGGCCATTGCTGCCTCAGGCCCGAGCAAGCTGCGTGTTGTACAGCCGACAATAGACCCCACCAAGCGCCATGAGTTCCGGGTGCGTCCCTTGCTCGACACAGCATCCGCCGTCCAGCACCAGGATCTTGTCGGCCCGTATGACGGTGGAAAGCCGATGCGCAATCACGAAGGTCGTCCGATTCTGCATCAGCCGATCCAACGCCTCCTGGACCAGTCGCTCCGATTCCGCATCCAGGGCCGAGGTCGCCTCGTCCAGGATGAGGATGGGCGGGTTCTTCAGTATAGCCCTGGCGATGGCGATCCGCTGCTTCTCGCCGCCGGACAGACGTACCCCACGCTCGCCGATCCTGGTCTCGTATCGATTCGGGAGCGCGTCGATAAACTCCTCGGCATTGGCGATCCTGGCTGCCTCCACGACCTTGCTTGGAGCCACGTCACGCTGTCCGTAGGCGATATTGTTCAAGATGGTATCATCGAACAGGATCGTCTCCTGGGTGACGATCCCCATCTGCTCCCGCAGCGACGGGAGCGTCACCCGCGTAATATCGATCCCATCGATCCTGATACAGCCGCCTGTGGGATCGTAGAATCGGGGAATAAGATTGACGAGGGTCGTTTTGCCGGCCCCGCTGCTGCCGACGATCGCCACGATCTCACCCAGCTTGGCCCGGCAACTGACCGTGCGCAGCACGATCCGATCGGGCTCGTAGGCGAATGAGACGTTGTGGAACTCGAGCCCCTCCTGCATTCTCGGAAGCGTCGTGGCGTCCGGTTGCTCCACCACATCGGGGCGCTCATCCATCAGCTCGAAGACGCGGGCTACTCCCGCCATGCCGCGCTGGATGTTGTTGTTGATCTGGCTGATCCGCTTCACGGGCTGATAGAGGGATGCCAGGGCTCCGAGGAAGGCCATGAACGCCCCCGGTGTGAGGCTTTTGGAAAAGACCAGATAACCCCCGACCCAGACGGCCACCACGATGCCGATCGAACCAAGGATCTCCAATACGGGCGAGGTGAGCGCATCGACCCGCGTGATCCGCAAAAGAGCCCTGAAGACCTGATCGCTCGCCTCCCAGTATCGCTGTTTCTCATACTCCTCCATACTGAAGCCCTTGACGATCCTGATACCGGAGACGGTCTCATGCAAGATCGTGTTCAACTCAGCTCGTCGCTCCTGGACTTGAGTCCCCCTTCGGCGGATCTTCTGCCCGAATTTCACGATGGGAATAAGGGTCACAGGGAGAACCAGGAGCGACAGGAGGGCAAGCTGCCACTTGATGAGAAAGAGGACGGCAAGCAACGCAATGATGTTCAGCGGCTCTTTCAGAGCGTTGCGGAAGAGCTCGGTCGATGCGTCCCCCAGGGCTTCCACGTCGGAGCTGAGACGGGACATGATCTCCCCTGTTGAACGGCGGCTGAAGAACGCCAGCGACAGTGTCTGCAGATGGGCGTACAGCTCATTACGGATATCCCGCTGAATCCCTTCAGCCACGTACCGCATTTGCAACTGCTGGAGATACGTGAGCACGCCTTTGGCCAGAAACACCAGGAAAAGGGCCGCGCCGATAAAGGTCAGGGTGCTGATCCGATGAGTCTGCAGGAATATCTGAAACTGGACCAGCCGCTGGCCCAGCAGGGCCCTGATCGGGTCCGGGAGGCTAATCCCCGATCCGCTACCCTCAGCAGCGAAGAGACCGTCGAAGATCGGCTGGAGTGAGCCGATGGAGACCGCATTGAGGATGGCGATGAGGACCAGATAGACGAGGGCAAGGATAATCCGTACCCGGTAGGGAACGGCGTACCGGAGCACGCGAAGGAACTGCTGCAAAGGGGTGTGCATACTCGAAGAACGGCCTTCAGCTATCAGCGGTCAGCCTTCAGCGTCTGAACGGATGGCTGGTTCACATACGGCGCCACTGCACGCTGAACCTCCAGCAACTGGCTCAGAAGTCCTGGAAGCGCGTCGAGCCGGAGCATGTTGGGGCCGTCGCTGGGCGCATTGGCAGGGTCGGGATGGACCTCCATGAAGAGTCCGTCAACCCCTGCAGCCACGGCGGCTCGCGCAATGAAGGGGATGAATTGGGGCTGACCTCCCGAGGCATTACCCGCACCGCCAGGCAGTTGCATGCTGTGCGTGACATCGAACAGAACGGGGTAGCCGAAACTGCGCATGACCGGGAGTGAGCGGATGTCTACCACCAAGTTGTTGTAGCCGAAGCTTGTTCCACGCTCTGTCAGCACGATCGCTTCTGAGCCGGCAGATCGGAGCTTCTCGACGATATGACCGGCATCCCATGGCGACAGAAATTGTCCCTTCTTGACATTGACCGGCTTACCGGATCTCGCAGCAGCCAGCAGGAGGTCGGTTTGGCGGCATAAGAAGGCGGGGATCTGCAGAATATCCAACACCTCCGCCGCGGCAGATACCTGATTGACGTCGTGGACATCGGAGATAACAGGAACGCCCAGCTTTGCCTTCACACGCTCCAGAATGCGAAGCCCCTCCTCCAGGCCTGGGCCGCGAAATGAATGACCTGACGAACGATTGGCCTTATCGTAAGAGGCCTTGAGGATGAGGGGAACCCGGCAAGCTTCGCATACCACCTTGATCGCCTCACCGGTTCTGAGCAGGTGCTCCTCGCTCTCGATGACGCATGGACCGGCCACCAGAAGAAGCGGCGCTCCGCCGCCAAGCGTGAGTTCGCCGATCCGCACCTGTTTAGTCAGCGTCGCCTCTCCTGATGTCGCAACGAAGCTTTAATGAATTCACGGAACAGCGGGTGAGGGCGCCTGGGACGTGACTTGAACTCGGGGTGGAATTGACCGCCAACAAACCACGGGTGATCCGGAAGCTCGATCATCTCCACCAGCATATTGTCCGGTGAAAATCCGGACAACCGCATTCCGTGACGCTCCAGGTTGTCCCGGTAGTCGTTGTTGACCTCATAACGATGGCGGTGGCGTTCGCTGATTTCAGTGGTCCCGTAGACTTGGTGAGCAACAGACGGCACAACGATACGGCACGGGTATGTTCCCAGTCGCATGGTCCCTCCCAAGCTGGTAATCCCACGCTGCTCAGGCATGAGATCAATGACCGGGTGAGGGGAGTTCGGATCGAACTCGCGGCTATTGGCGCCCTGCAGGCCGCACACATGCCTGGCAAATTCGATGACGGCACACTGCATCCCCAGGCAGATCCCGAAGAACGGAATTCGCTCTTCGCGAGCAAAGGCGATGGCCGCCACCTTCCCCTCAACCCCCCGATTTCCAAAGCCCCCCGGAACTAGGATGCCTGCAACATCGTGCAGATGCGCCTTTGGGCCGTCACGCGCCACCATCTCCGCATCCACCGCCTTGATATGGACCTGACAGTCGTTGGCGATACCGCCGTGAATGATGGCCTCAGTCAAGCTTTTATACGAGTCTTTCAACTCAAGGTATTTTCCGATGACCGCGATCGTCACGCCGGCCGTGGATTCCTTCACCTTCCGAACGAGGGCCTCCCATTCCGTCAGATCGACCTCGGTCTGTGGCAGGCCGAGCATCTGGACAATGATCCCATCCAGCCCCTCACTGTGCAGGACCAACGGCACTTCGTAGATGCTGCTCACATCCTTCGCGGTGATGACCGCCTTTTCAGAGACGTTGCAGAAAAGCGCGACCTTGGCCTTCAGCTCCTTGGGGAGGATCCGGTCCGTCCGGCACAGCAGAATATCCGGCTGAATCCCGATCTGGAGCAGTTCCTTCACGCTATGCTGGGTCGGCTTCGACTTCAGTTCGCCGGCCGGCGCAATGTACGGCACCAACGTCAGGTGGATATACAGCACGTTCTCTCGCCCGACATCGCCCCTGAACTGCCGGATCGCCTCGAGGAACGGGAGGCTCTCGATGTCGCCGACCGTCCCGCCGACCTCAACGATCACCACATCCACACCCACCGCCACCCGATGGATCGCGCGCTTGATTTCATCGGTGATATGAGGAATGACCTGAACCGTAGCGCCCAGGTAGTCCCCTCGCCGCTCCTTGGTGATGACCGAATGATAGATTTGTCCCGTGGTGACATTGTTGGCCTTGGTCATGACATGGTCGGTAAACCGCTCGTAATGGCCCAGGTCAAGATCGGTTTCAGCGCCATCATCGGTGACAAACACCTCCCCGTGCTGAAAGGGGTTCATGGTCCCGGGATCCACATTGATATAGGGGTCACATTTCAGTATGGTGACCTTGAAGCCGCGACTTTCCAGCAAACAGCCGATGGAGGCGGAGGCTAAACCCTTACCGAGCGATGACAGAACCCCACCCGTCACAAAGATAAACTTTGTCGCCATCAATTTCCCCTTAACCCCTAGCCCCTGTCTTTCAACGCGTCCAACAGCTCTTCCCGACTGATGGTTGCCGTCCCAGCCCTCCCCACCACGGCACCAGCCGCATGATTGGCGATGACGGCCGCCTCTCGCAGGGAGGCTCCCGATGCCATAGCCAAGGCAAGGGCAGCCAAGACGGTATCCCCCGCCCCCGTGACATCGTAGACTTCCTTCGCGACCGCCGGGATATGGGTCACCCGCCCATCCTCAAAGAGCGACATCCCCTCCTCTCCCCGCGTCACCAATATGGCCTTGACCTCAAGTTTCCGGAGCAGCTCTCTTCCTGCAACGGCAAGGAGATCCTGTTGTCCCCATGCTGGAAGACGGGCAAAGGCCAAGGCCTCGTGATGGTTGGGGGTGATCACCGTAGCCCCCTTGTACAGGGGAAAGTGATGCACTTTCGGATCGACGACAATGATTTTCTGGGAACGTCGCGCGAGGGAAAGGATCTGCCGGGCGATCCGCCTGCTGATCACTCCCTTGGCATAATCCGAGATGAGCACGGCATCCGCATCAGCAAGCCGCTTTGTTGCCAGCTCGAGTACCTGATCCGCTGCCTCCTTCGAGAGGTCAGACATGCTCTCCCGATCGAATCGGACGATCTGTTGGCTCCCCGCCACCACTCGGGTCTTGATGGTGGTCGGGCGCGCGCGGTCTACCACCACACCATCGCTTTTTATCCCGGCAGCTTCGATCTGATGAATCAGGCGTTCTCCCGGCAGATCGTTGCCGACGACCCCTACCAGGATCACCCGTCCGCCCAAAGATCGGATGTTGGCGGCGACATTACCCGCTCCCCCCAGACGGAAGCTTTCGGCCTTCACCTCCACCACCGGGACCGGGGCCTCCGGGGAAAGCCTTGATACGCTCCCCCAAATATACTCGTCCACCATAATATCTCCGAGGACGAGGAGCTGCTTCTTGGGAAAACGAGCCAAAATCTGTTGATACCGAATAACCACACCCCCTGAAGAAGTCTTCATGACGAATGCGTATTGTCCGTCAGATTAGCCGAAATTATGGGAAAATTCAACGACTTTCCTTTACGCAATGGAATACCTTCTCCCGATAAAACGCCACACTTCGTGAGATTCCCTCCTCAAGGAAAATAGTCGGCTCCCAGCCTAACTCTGCCTTGGCTAGAGAGGCGTCTAGGCAGATCCTGTCGATCTCTCCAGACCGTTTGGATGCCAGAATCGGCTCCACCGTGGCCCCCACCGCCTTGCGTACCAGTTCAAAGATCTGCCGGTCGCTTACCTCGCGCCCCAGACCCACATTATAGCTTCGGCCTGAGGTCCGCTTCTCCGCCATCGCTAAAAGGTTCGCCCTCACAACGTCATCAACGTAGACGTAATCTCGGGTCTTGGTGCCGTCGCCGAAAATCGTCGGACGCTCACCGGCGAGCATCTGGCGGCTGAAGATCGCCACGACACCGGCCTCCCCTTCGGGATTCTGCCGAGGACCATAGACATTGGCGTACCGCAGGATCGTGTAGTCCAACCCGGACCCATCAAAGAGGCGCAGGTACTGCTCTACGGCATACTTGCTCACCCCGTACACAGATGCCGGACGGATCGGGTGGATCTCGTCAACCGGAAGCCGCTGGGGTTCGCCATATACTGCTCCCCCAGACGAGATGTTAATGAATTTCTTTACCTTGTAGGCAAGGGAGAGTTCGACCAGATGGAGCGATCCCACAATGTTCACCGAGGCGTCGAACGACGGTTCACTCATCGACCGACGCAGGTTGCCCTGGGCCGCGTGATGGTTGACCACGTCCGGGCGCTCGACGCGAAAAACCTCCTCCAGCGCCTGACGGTCACGAATATCCACCCGGTAAAAGCGCGCCGAAGGATGGACCTGCTCTTGTTTGCCCATCGAGAGATCGTCTGCTACGGCAACGTCATGGCCCTCTGTCACCAAGGCGTCCACAACATGCGATCCGATAAAACCGGCCCCACCTGTTACGAGAATTTTCATGCCTCTCCCCTATGAAACAGGGTGAAGGGTGTGGGGTGTCGGGTATTTCTTCTTTTACCCTATACCCTAAACCCTATACCCTGGCTCCTCACATGGCATTCTTATGGATGAACCCTCTCCAAAGACTCAGCCAGAGAATCCTCAAATCGAAGAACAATGACCAGTTATCAATATAGAACAGGTCGCACTCGATCCGCTTCTCGATCGAGGTATCGCCCCTCCACCCATTAACCTGGGCCCATCCGGTAATGCCCGCCTTCACTTTATGTCGGAGCATATACCGAGGGACCTGTTTCCGAAACTCCTCAATAAAGACCGGGCGTTCCGGGCGTGGGCCAACGAGGCTCATCTCCCCTTTCAGCACATTAAACAGTTGCGGCAACTCATCCAGCGAGGTCCGACGGAGCAATGTACCGATCACCGTTCGACGCTCATCACCGCGCGCGGCCCAGATCGGGCCGGTATCCTCTTCAGCGTCGGTCCGCATCGATCGGAACTTCAACATCTGGAAGATTCTGCCGTCCAGGCCCATCCGTTCCTGACGGTAGAGAACCGGACCGGTAGAGGTCAACTTGATGATAGCCGCAAGAAAGAGCAGTAACGGCCAGGTAATCAGGAGGGCCGCGCTTGAGAGCATGAGGTCCATCGCTCTTTTGCTGACCAGGCTCCAGCCGTACGTGGGCGAGTCCTGCAGGCTGATAAGAGGAAGACCGTCGAACTCCTCTACCCCTCCACGCAAGGTCATGTACTGGTAGAGGTCCGGCACAACGTTGATGTCGGCTATACCGTCCTCCAGACTTCGAAGGATCCCTTCCATTCGTCCGTAGGCTTCCAGCGGAATGGCGATGAACACCCTATCGATCGACAACTCGTTCGCCATCTCCCCTGCCTGTTCGTAGGTACCCAGAGCCGTCAACCCCTCCACCTGTTTCCCCACCATTCGAGGATCGCCGACCAGCAGCCCCATGACACGAAGGCCGAGTTCCGGACATGCATGGATCCTCTCGACGATCTTGTGCGCCAGCGCCCCTTCTCCGACAATCAGGATATGGCGGAGATTATACCCGCTGCGCCTCATAAAACGCAGGACTTCGCGGAAGGAACTCCTGACCAAGCTGACCGACAGGATACTGAACACCCAGAAGTAGAGGATCACGACTCGCGAGACTTCGAACGGCTTCAAAAAGAAGGTCGCCGCAACGAGGATCAAGACCGCGATGGTACAGGCCTTGGCAATATCCCTCACTTCAGCGAGGCGTGAGGAGATTCGCTTGGGGCGGTACAACCCGAAGGCCTTAAAGACAACACCCCAGACGATGGCGATGAGACCAAGCAGGAGGAGGTATGGGCGAACGTCAGGGATGCCGCGGTAGACAGGAACCAGGCCCCAATAAAAGCGGAGATAGTACGAGCCGAGCCAACCAACGCTGATGACCAGCAGGTCGGCAAGAAGCATGAGGCTTTCGATAAACTGGCTGTGGCGTTTCAGCATAGCCGTCGGCGCCCTGCGCGCTTCCATTCCTCGAAGCGTTCACCAATATAGTTCGCGATCCGCTTTTCGAAAATCGAGCGATCGAAGGTAAGGGCATGCGTGCGAAGCGCCTCCGGATCGAACCGATCGGCTGACTGCTCGAACAGGTCGATGGCCTGAATCAACGCCTCGACGGTTTGCTCGTCAAAGAAAACACCGGTGGGAGGTCGAGGTTCAGGGTTGAAGGCTGAAGGCTGAAGGCTGAAGGTATGGTGTGGCTCTGAACATTGAACGTCGAACATTGAACGATCCAATGGGATGACGGTTTCCGTCACGCCGCCCTTCCCATACGCGATCACCGGCCTCCCACAGGCCATGGCCTCCACCGGGAGAATCCCGAAATCCTCCTCACCTGGAAAGACGAGCGCGTGACAGCGGCTCAGAAGGTCGGCAACCTCGCTGTCCGGACGCCACCCCAAAAATTCGATTGTGGGACCGGCCATGTGTCGCAGTCGTCGGCTCTCCTGGCCTTCACCCACAATCACCAGGCGTCGCCCCAGGCGGTTAAAGGCCTCGATTGCCAGATCGATCCGCTTATAGGGGGCGAAGGCTCCGGCCACCAGATAATAGTCGTCCGTTCGTTCGGCAATGTGAAAGCGCGTGGTCTCAACCGGAGGATAGATGACCGCAGCCTCCCGACCGTAGTGGCGTCGGATTCGATCCGCTACATGTTGAGAGATAGCGACAAAGTGATCGACCCTGGTGTTGACCCCGATATCCCATCGTCGCAAGCGTTCGGCGATCGCGCGCAGCATGAGTCTCGATACCGGACCCATCCGACCAGAACCTATATAGGCATCCTGCATGTCCCAGATGTAACGCATGGGGGTGTACAGATACGCGATATGAAGCGCGTCCGGTGGGGGCTTGACCCCCTTGGCCACACAGTGGCTACTCGATAGGATCAGATCGTACCTATCGAGCGTGAGTCGCTCGATGGCCCACGGGAAGAGGGGCAGATAGTAGCGATAGCAGCCGGCAGCAAAGGGCAGCGACTGGATAGCCGATGTCCTGATCCGCCGTTCCTCGATGGTCTTCGATACGCTTCCCTTCACATGCAGCAGAGTGAAAATATCCGCTCCAGGGAAAAGCTCGCAGAGCGTCTCCAGACATCGTTCCCCCCCCCGCATCCCGGTCAGCCAATCGTGAATCAGCGCAACCCTTGCCTCAGTCAGCATCGCCATCTCAACCGGTGGAGATCGCCCGACTCATAGACCTAGATGAACCAGCGGCCCATTCTTTCCGCAGAGGAGCGGCAGCGTCCCATAATAATCCCACGCTTGTAGCGAGCGCCGGGCACATATTTCTTCAGATCCAATACGGCCTTTAAGAGGGCAGGTTCCACGAGGAAGACATAGGCCATCGCGCGTATCCCCAACCAGAGGATCGGCAAGCAATCCCGTCGCAGTAAAGCCGGAAGTTCATTTTTGATCATCATCAAGGAATGGTTTTTGAAGGAATGATACTTTCGGAGCCACGGGACGCGCCGACGGTCATCTCGACGCTTCCACCCCCGCAGGTGATAAGCGATTGCTGCGGGGTGATACCGCGAACTCCAGCCAAGCAACTGAGCCCGCCAGCAGGTATCTACGTCCTCCTTATAGGCAAAAAAATCCTCATCGAAATACTCTCCATCAATCTGAATATCATCAAGCATCGACCGTCGATAGAGGACCGCCGCCCCGCAGATGCTGAAGACCTCCTCGGGTCTGTCATACTGGCCGACATCACACTCACCATGTCCCCTATCGATGACCCGTCGACTCCGAAAGATCAGGTGGCCTGTGCTGTCAAGTATTCGTGGTGCGTCACCACACGGCCCACCGACGGCCTGGGAGTCGCCCAGAAGGAGCTTACCGCCCACAGAGCCCACGCCCGGTGCTGAGACCATGACCCCTACCAATTCCTCCAGGTGTCGAGGCCCCAGTACGACATCAGGATTGAGGAGCATCACGTGATCATACCCGTCCGCTTCCCTAACGATGCGATTCGCGCCACCGCTGTACCCAAGATTGTCCTGCATCGCGAGAATCTGCACCTCAGGGTAGGCGCTGCCGATGGGTCCGATCTCATTGGCGCGACTCTGGTTATCGAGCAGTATAATCCGATCGGCTCTCAGACTCTGCCGCTTCACGCTATCCAGGCAGACCGGCAGATGGCGGTAGTCACCGTAATTGATAATCCCAACCGCCACGCGCGGATCTATCACGATGAGCTTCTCCCCGATGCCCGATCTTTCAGATAGGCCTCCAGCGCATCGCGCCACTGCCGTAAATCGTCAAGACCAAGCGATCGCAGGTTCGCGTTATCCAGGACGGAATAGGCCGGGCGGGTGGCGCGGGCACCATACACCGCACTGGTGGTCTCGGTGAGGCGGGACCGCACACCCGATAACTCCAAGACCGCTTGGGCGAATTGGTACCAGGAGCACTCCCCGTTGTTAGTAATGTGGTATAGCCCGTAGGCGTCTGTCTCCACCAATTGGCGGACTTTGTGCGCCAACTCCTTGGCACTTGTAGGGGTGACGGTCTGGTCTCCCACGACTTGAATCTCGCGCCCATCCGCTGCCAGTCGGAGCATCGTCTCGACAAAATTCCCTGCCTTGCTCCGACTGCCAGCCATTCCGTACAGCCCGCAGGTTCGGATGAGGTAATGTCTCTTCAGGACAGCCTGGACGAAGTATTCGCCGGCCAATTTCGAGGTGGCGTATACGTTCAGCGGCCCAGATCGATCAACTTCCCGATAAGGGCTGCGCTGCCTGCCGTCAAAGGCATAATCGGTACTGAAGTGGACAAGCGTCGCCCCGATCTCCTCGGCGGCGATCGCAAGATCCCTCATCGCAATTGCGTTCTCGGCAAATGCGCGCTCAGGGAAGTCTTCGCACTCATCGACCCGATGATAGGCGGCGGTGTTCAGAATCAGGCTTGGTCGGTGCTTGGTGAGGGTGTCCCTAACCTGTATCGGGTTTGTCAGTTCGAACCCGGCATGGGTCAGCGGTACCAGATCACAATCGTTGAACGCCTTCCGCAGCTCGCTCCCCAACTGTCCGTTGGCGCCGATCAAGAGAGTACGCATCACTTTTTGGTCATAGCTCGAAAGTCTGTCTCCCTTAGTCGCTAATCAGACTTGAGCTCCCCAGCAGAATGTAACCAGAATATTGGAAATCGATGGCGGGAAATACGCTCTCATATAAATCGTGTCCATAGTGAGTTGCGTGCGCGACGTTTGATTCTGCGCGCCTGAAGGAATGTACGTAGAGACCATCTGAAAATGGGAGCGGTCTCCGGGTGAACCATAAGCCCTGGAACCCATCCAACTTCCGTCAGGAAGCTATCCAGTTGCTGCCGATGGCGTTTTGACAAGAAGGCGAACAGGAGACCTTGCGCGCGCGACGACTGACGTTTATCGGAAAAACGTCCTACACCGAATATCTCATTATGGTTCAACTCAAAGTAGGCCGTAGATAGGAATGATGGAGGTTTTTGAATGAGCGTTCCCCATATCTCCATGGCGAGCGGTCGGATCTCGGCGGACGTAAAGGCATGCGTCCGAGCAAAGTCCGACCAGTACGCGATGGAATCGATGACGCCGGCCTGAAAATGCCGGATGTACGAATCATGCACCTGATTCTCCGCAGGATCAGTGAGGCGCACAACCCTCACGCCGGTCCCGGAGACCTCATAGCGCTCTACGCCCCCGTGAGGAGAATTGCACAGCATCTCGACAGGAGCAACAAAATCCAGCAAATCGGCATAATCCGATTGTGCTTCGTTCAGATTCGGCCCAAAGGCATTCTTCACGGCATTGGATGGTTGGTCGTTCAAATAGCGAAGTAAACCCAGATAATAACCGTATAGTTGAACCGTCGGCATTGCATAGGCCAGGTTATCCTGGATGGTTCCACGCCACCCTATATCAACAATACCGGCTTTAGTATGCTGCCCAGGAAGTCCAACTGAAGCAAGATATGATAATAAGTCGGATTTCTTTTTAGAAAGCTCGCGCTCAATTTCTTGTCGTACCCAATCGTCTCTGAATAATGCCTGAACTCGCGGATCTTGCCACGGATAGGTGATATCCTGATCGATATCTATGCCGTACGATGTCGCCTTATCCACAAATTGTAAAGGATCAATGTCCAGGGATGCCAGGAGGGCACTCATAGATTGTACGCTATACTGATTCCAGATTCGCATCAGCTCAGTCGACGTAAATGAACGAAGCGATCCTGCAAATGTTGAGATCCTGCTGACCTCAAGTAGCGTGCCTTCTGGCACAGAACATCCAAGGATACGGCACTCAGCCGCACGCCTATAGAGTTCGAGAAAGAATTCTCCTTCACGAGTCAGAAAGAAGAGCCTGTCCACTTTCTCGGTCACCGCACATTCCATCAGATACAGGATAAAACCAAAAAACCACAGGGAGGACTCGCGACCAAGCGCATAGAACCGGGCCGGCAACGAACCATCCTGGTCGTATTGAGAATCGCGAGCATCGCGCAACGAATGGACGGCCTGCTGCAGAACGTTCCCTCTGGCACGGAAACTATCCTCGCGCATCAGACGCTGTCGATGCTCGTTCTCCGGCATGTAGTGCGCAACAGCAATGCCGATCCGTTTCGGCGATTCGACATCCGCCCAGGCATGATCCCCCACGTGGATGTGTCTGTCCGGAGTAATCCCGAGGCTCTCATGGAGGTAACGAAACAGCCTGCCGGATTTCTTATTAAGTTTGATGTCGCATGAGACAACACCATCCGGAGCTATTCCATCCATACGATGGAATGAAAGAAGCTCCCTTACCATCTCGACCGGCAGGTAAAAATCACTGACAAAAAGGGTCTTGCGAGCGCGAATATTGGCAAGCACATCGGCGATCGATGGATCGGCGTATGAAACATACTGCTCCTGCTCCAGCTCTACTTGTCCCAGCGCGCTGCAAAGGCGTGAGATCTCTTCAGGACCAAAAGTCATCTTGAAGCCGGCCAGATAGAGCCATCGCTCATACACCTCAAGGTGGCGATACTCATCATCACCTCCTCCTCGCCGGCTCTCCTCCGCAAGCTCCTTCTCTGCCTGTTGACGCAACCGTAGCAACACCCAGTGATCCCTGTGCTCGGGGGGGAGATATTGGCCGTGGCAGTACAATAGCCAGCGGCACACGTGTAACTTCACCGCATCCGGATGACAACGCCGGCGAAGCAGCGTATCCCAGACATCCACCGTCATCAAATGGTACTCAGAGGTCCCGTCGGCCTCTGCCGCATTGCGTATTTTAAGAGGCATGGGACTGACTCATCAGCCGGCGAAAGGTTCGATAGCAACTCCGCACAACCACTCGAACGCCAGGTGGCAGAAAGGCCAACCGACCTCTATCCGGAATAGATGGAGAAAACCCACCGTAATTCCCATTGTGCTTTCTATATGAGTGAGAGACAACAGGAGGGACATGGTACATCGGCTCCAATTTCACTTCCGGAAGACCGTTTCCCTGCAGCAAACGTTCAACGAGTTCCAGGAACTGTCCTAACCCCTTCTCCAGCGGACGCTCTGCCATGTATTCCTGACCAGCCCGACCCATGCTCGCGGCCAATAAGGGATCTTTGAGGATCCTCAAGAGCCCCTCAGCCAATGACTCCGGTGTCGGATCGCACAGCAACACCGCGTCGTGCGGAAGGTCATACAGGGTGCTCTCCCGGAACATTTCCACGACAGGCAGACCGGACGCCATCATCTCAAAGGGAATACGAGAAGGATTGGAGGAGCTGAGACACAACCCCACAGTACACTTGTTATAGAGACGATTGCATTCTTCCAATCTCAACAGCCCAAGGTGTTTATGCTCGAACCACGGCCCACCGGAATCTTTTGAGCCGTAAAGATATATCGTCACATCGGGCATCAGATGCTTCACGATACCCAGGGCTTCCAGGCCAATCTGGGTACAACGCCTGGTTTTTTCCGGCTGAAATACGAAGCACACCGCCCGTTCTCGCCGAACGTTCGGCAACTGTCGATAGATGCCGAGATCGGCACAGAAATCAAAGAAGGCCGCCTGCACATCGAGGCGCTTTTTCAGCCTCGCGGGCAGCCATCGCCCGATAGTGATGGGATACAACCCATATCGAAACGAGTTTTCCGCCATCAGAAATCCATCGCCCATGGGATTAAACCAAGCCTCGTAATCCTGAACGAAATACGCCTTCATACACGGGAATGGCAGATCTCTCACGATCTTTGCAGAGTACCAGATTGTTGCGAACACGAGGTCAGCCGGGCGTACGTGTGACCAGCCGAGCTGGACATCGTCAAATTCAAAACCGAACATTCTTGCAATATCTTTTTTCAGTGATCTCTCGAATAAATATTGATGGTCCTCCAGATACAGCACACAACGGTGCCCCTGTTGTTGCAAGAAGGCCGCATGTTGGAGGATTGTGCGGTGCCCCCCTGATCCTTCCAGGAGGTTTGGCACAAGCCATGCTATAGTTGCCATTTCGGCTACTTACCTATCGTTGTGTTGGGGATCTTCTGAATTACACCCCGTCGAGTAGCGTGGGGGAGCCATACCCCAGTGCTCCCACGTATACAGGTCCGTCAAGGTAATCGAAGTATAGGCTCGATTATTCCGCATACTTCCTTATGTGCCCGGTTGAGTAGACGGCCGACATCGCCGCAGCAGAAGGTAGGTTACGAACAGTTGCACGGGAAGAAACAGGATCATGGCGATTCCAACTATGGCCAATAGCGCAACTGGGTCACGTATAAGAGCGCTCACCAATTGATGAGTATCCAAAGTCATCGAACTCAACACCACCTTACCGTCGGAACCAATCCGGATCGCCTCACTTCCGTTCGGCCCCTTCACGCGGAATCCTTGTGTACCGCTTGACAACGTCAGCGTACCCGATTCATCGGCATAAATCTGCCCGCCCTGGCCGCCGTTAAAGACCACACCCTGTCCTTCTCGCTTAGTATGGAGACGCATGGCGCCGCGCTCGAACACCGGCTGGTCAAAGTCAATGCCGATCCCGGCCTCCTCGAACAAACCGTAAATAACCCGGCCATCCTTCGCGAGGCTGTTATACACCACCATGGCAGCCTTCCACTGGCCCTTACGGTTGGCAGAATCTGGCGAATCGGAATCCTCACTACGAATCTCGATCGCCTGGGTATTCTGCTTTCCGAAGCCTACCACCTGAACACCCGTTTTGGCCAATACGCCGGCATTCTCGCGCCCCCAGCCTTTCCAATCCTTACCGGCATTTAGAACGTCTATCTCGAGACCGACAAGTTGGGCGTCAAAATCGTTGGCATTGAAATGTGGACGGTCCTTCGGCACGTACTCCTGCCAGTAGAGGGGCCAAGATCGCGCCGAAAGAAATCCGCCCCACACCTTGCTGCCAGGCACAAAAGCGCCTGAGTCTCCCCAGATCGCCACGCCGTTGATATATGGATTGAAGTTCCATACCTCGCTCATGAGGTTCTGATAGTGGTTGTGCTTACTGTGATAATCGGCGGGCGAACTGAACTTCGTTGAACTGTATTCCTTTGGATTTGACTTCCAATCGGTAACCTTGGCGTCGGGAGTGATGACATCAGTGATTGTGATATTCTGTCGCAGGCCTGTCCCAAGATGAGCATATTGGCCCCAGATGCCTTCCAGTCGAGGATGGTGACCACGCACCAGGTTTACACCACCTCCATACCTGAGATCAAGGATCCGAACATGCTGAGGAATTCTGACGGGAAGAGGGCCACGTGGGGCATCCTGCTTGATGACGATAAGAGGATTGTTGCTCAATCCGGCCCGAGAAATAATCGAGGCCGCCTCACTCCAGTTCTCCTTGGTTAGTTGAAAAGTCGTGAACCCGGGAAGCCCTGGCTGTTGTAGTGCTCCTTGGGCCCAAGCAATCTGAACGACGATTACGCATTGCGCTAACAGCAGGCTGAAACAGAGATACTTCATCTGTGTCCTCACCACGCCACGCACCTCCGAATAATGTTTGAAACATGCAGCTTATCGTCGGATGTTATCAGTCAGTTGATCGTCGTTCTACTCAGCACGCCCGACAGCAGTGTACGTTTGAGAAGTACTCATGCATAGATTGAGATTAACCTTTAACATCAAAAGCTTTTGTATGGTCTCGCGGAGGCGTTCCTGCATCGCTGCCCAGCGTTCCCCGAACAGTGGTACTGCCTAATCCGCCAGACGCTCTTGCAGTTCCGCGATCCGCCGGTCGCGGTTCCCGATCTCCTGACCCATCTGCTGCATGGCAGCCCAGCGCTCTTCGATCATCTGTGTTTGCGATGCAATAGTCTCATCCCGCTCGCGGACCATCGCCTCCATCTGCTGCATGGCAGCCCAGCGCTCTTCGATCATGGCCGCTTGGGAGTTAATGATTTTTTTCATTTCAATTAGGTGTTTCGCCGACAGAAAAAGATCTTCCGGGAGACTCAGTTCGTCCGCAAGGCATCGCAAATCTCCCTCCTTATCGCTGGCGGTCACCAGTTCAAAGAGTTGCGCTTCGGTGAAACCCGCCATCCCTAGAACAACAAAGTACAAGGTCGCAAGCGGGAGAAAACTCTCATTGTGAAGAAGTGATGTATACACATCGCGTACCACTCTGCTCGGATTATCCATTGAAGCTATTCGCTGTTTGAGCGTCAAGATTGCCTTGGCATGAACAAAGGCGTTCTCGCGGATATGAGGCCATATATCGCTTTCCGCTATGGTGTTTGAGCCGTGAACCCTATAGCTGAGCAGGTTTTCACGGACCCAGGTTGGCGGGCAGATGGCTGTAGCCCGGAGCGCCCAGTCCCAGTCATGGGTGTAACGGAGCGCAGAAAACTCACCAACGGCATGAAAGAGGGTTTTGGGGAAAAAGAAATTGGAACTGGTCATCGCCACGTTGCCCACCAAAAATAGACTCTCGACTGGCGTCTCTTGGCAACGCTGTTGAAGCATCCTGTAACCCTGGGCCCTCTCGTGTTCCGGCGCCTGGTATCCTTCATCATTGATGAATTCCAGATCTGAGAATACCAATGAGCCAATTCCATCAACCTGTTGCGCTTCTTGAATCAGCACCTCAATCCGCCGACTGTGGAACAGATCGTCGGAATTCAGGATGGCGATGTATTCGCCGGATGCCTGATGGATACCCACATTAATTGCCGCATGAGCGCCGTTATTTTGCTGGGTCACAATCTTGACGCGCGGATCTCCCGCGTAGCGTGTCTGCAGCAGGTTTACACTATTGTCCTGGCTGCCATCATCGACGACAATGACCTCCAGATCCCTGTACGTCTGGGACAGACAACTGTCAACCGCAGCCACCACGTACTTCTCGTGGTTATACGACGGAATTACTACAGTAACTAATGTGTTCATATTCCTTGTCGGCTAGATCGATACTATGAACCTGCTCGTCAAATCCGCACCCGTCCGGAGACATATTCGTGAACATGATGTCTCCAGAGAGACCTATCGACGGAGGAGATTGCCCATCAGCAAATCCAGGGTCATGTCATACTCCCTCTCAAAGAAGGACACATTTTCTGTTTCGAGGATCAGGCTTCCAGATCCAGCAATATGCTGTTCACGCATAGGGGGATATGATACAAGGAAACGATCAGCAGGGTTCAACCGCGAAGGTGATTGTTGAACCTCAAAATAGTCAGGCCGGCAGCCTTGAGGATCGATTTGAGGGTTTTCGGCTTCAGAATGCTCTTGCCATGGACGGGAACAGTGACGCGATGAGTAAAGCGGTCACCAATTCGCAGATGCAAGCAACGCATGGCTTCCCGGATGTGTTGAATGACCTTTTCCCGTGTGTCACCTTCGCTCACGCAGTCGGGGAGGGCCGGACAGGTCACAGTGTAGCCATCTCGCCTATTACCATCAAGAACGATCGGTGGCTTCACAACGCGATCCCCCCGTAGTTGATACTCTTCCCGTCAAGCTCAATTAGTATACCAAATCTGGGGTGGGTTGGTCAGCTTAAACTCGGTATGAGTCAGCGGCACGAGGTCATAATCGCTGAAGGTCTGTCGTAGCTCGCTCCCAAACTGGCACCTAGCTGCACACGCCGGACGGCTGTCGTGTAATACTACGATTTTACAAGCCGTCTTCAGGACAGGCTCATATCCCATGCAGTAAAAGATACTTTACCGCTTTTTTACAGATTTTAGAGAAACTTCTCCTGACATTCGAAGCATCCCTTTTAATTAGCCAATTTATCTCGTTAATCTTGACAACTAATTCTTCGGACAAAAAAGCCGGGACACATGAGGCGTTTCTGAAGTCAATGTACGATCTCGTGTACTTTCTATAACCAAGCATACCAATAATAACGGCAAGTAATTTGCTGAATTTCCCGTAATCTTTTATTGGTATACGGTTATTATCTCTCCAATAAAACCTGGCATCTATCAAATATCCTGGCAACATGATTTCTTTTATGGAATCCTTATATCTATCCTCAAAAGGAAATTCTTTAATATTGAACCACTCATTTTGATATACCAACACATCTCTATCTGGATGTGTGTTTTTTATTTCATCTTCACTAATTCCGCTGAGAGAGCTGAATGCCTTTTTCCCTTTTTTGCCTGTGAGAAAGTCTCGTATTGCATCAAGTACAAGTTCCGCTAAAGGCGTAAGTCCTTTTAACTCAAGTTTTAGGGCATGAAGACATTGCCTCCTTAAAAATCTTTTCACATCTTTTTTTGTCGCATGTTTTTCAAGGAGAAATAACATATTTCTTACATCATAATATAAGGCCCAAGTAATAGGTTTCTCCATGGCGGAAAGATGCCATATCACAGAATCGGCCACCCCAACAACCCTGTGACCCATCTTCTTAATCCTGAGACACCAGTCAACATCATCAAAATGAATAAAAAAGTCTTCCCAGCATCCTGCCCTTTTTGCTACGTTAGCCCTTACAAGCATAGACGCCCCAGCCACATAATCAACGTCAAAGATCCCTGTGGTATTGTTCTTCCTTCTTGTCAGATGTCTGTTGAGAACGAGGCATCCCATATGAAGGTCTACGAAAGCCCCAATCTCATTTGTCACCCTGGGATTATCGAGCTGGCACATCTGTGAGCCCGCAATAGCGATTTCATTATCTTTATCAAGAACCTCAATAAGTTTCTCTAACGTGTCTTTAGAAACAACGACATCGTTATCGAGCAGCCAGTAATATTCGTACCCGTATTTTTTAAAAGCATAATTCAGACCAGTATTGAATCCCCCTGAACCTCCACTGTTCACGCTGTTTCTGATGACACTTACATCTGGAAAATGCTCCTCTATATAATCCGCTGTTCCATCTGTACTTGCATTGTCTACGACAATAACGTCATAATTTTTGAAATTAAGCTCTTGAAGAGATTTCAAAAGATTGGAAACATATTCTTTTTTATCGTAGGTAACGATGATAGTAAGTACCTTAGGTTCTTGCATACTCATACCTTTAAACCAAAATCCTCGTATATGTCAGTGAGATTTGGATTATAATATTTATCTTTTAAACCCTCTTCCATCCACTGGTCTAAAAATGCATTCGTTTCCTCATCGTAATTCAGCCTGTCTTTATCAATCCTCAGACACATATACGGAACGCACGTTATCCTCTCTCCGGACTTTATAATCATTTTAAAAAAATTCATAACTGAATAAAAATAACCTTTGCCGCTACAGAAAAAATTCCTTTCCTGTAATACAGAGCCTTTACATCCCCAGAATGACGGAAAAACAAGAGACACATTTCTCGGTATCATTGTTACTCCACCATAGCCCTTCTCATCACGAGGACTACCTCTATATGAAAATAATAACCTACCTGATGTTGCTATTGAAAGGCCTACATTGAATATTTTATTTTCTGAGTCTATAAATTTGCAACCAACCGCACTCACGCCATCCATAGATAGATAACCCATTGTGTCAATTAATCCATCTGAGACAACCTCGATAATATTGTCATCACAAAAGTATACATATCCATCGCGATGAATATTTTTCAACGCTCTATTAATATTTTCAATATCGTAATCAGTAGATATAAATTCAACGTCAAATGAGCGCACGACATCTTCAAAAAGATTCCTTAATCTATCTGTCTCTTCCAAACACCTGCCTATCAGAATCAAAAAGATTTTTTTACCTGATTTAATACTGTCATCCCATGTAATTTTATAATGTCCTCTCCATAAAGTTTCATCTTCAGTGACTCCTTTTACCGGCAGATTTCTCCTTCTTACTGTATCAGCTATTGCCTTTATTCCTGACTCGAAAATGTATGATTTCATATTAGGACTACTGGCAATACTGGACTGGGACTGTCGCCAACTGTAAAGGATCAGTGGATGATGATAAATCTTATCGGTTTGTTCCGTAATTCTCAAGGTTAAGTCATAATCCTGAGAGCCTTCATAACCCTTTCTAAAGCCACCGACATCTAGCACAAGACCTTTTTTATATATTTCAAAATGAGAGGTATAATTAAAAGATAGTAGGTATTCAGGAGACCAATCGGGTTTAAAAAAATGCATATATCTTCCGCCACTGGATGAAATCATATCCCTATCACTGTAAAAAAAATCCACCTCTCGCCGCTGAAGAATATCGATAAAAGAATAAAGTGCGTCTGGATACAATTCATCGTCCTGATCCATCAACGCTACATACTCCCCAGTCGTCATTTCGAGGGCATATTGAGAGGTCTCAGCTATTCCAGTATTTTTATTTTTTATCTTTATCTTTATTCTGTGATCAGAAAGTTTGGATAAAACTTTTAAATAACTTAAATTTTCAGAGTAATCATCGACTATACATAATTCCCAGTACGGGTAGGCCTGCCACAATACGGAATCTATAGCCTGCCTGAGCTCGTAGGGATCGGGATTGTATATGGGCATGATGATTGATACTTTAGGCTTAAATTTAAAGTTGTTGGCTCTTTTATTCAATTCTTGAAGTTTATAGAGTGAAAAATTACGATTTCTGAATAACCACAATTCATACTCACGCCACGCAGAAATAGTAAAACGCTTAAGAAAGATTTCATCTTCCATATAATGAAAGGGAGAACCTTGAGGTACCATCAAACGGTATGCAAGCAGAAGAAAGGCAGTGGATCCGAAAGTGCAGACTCGAGACGACCGCCCAGGTCTTGGACCGAGGCTGGGACCGGATGCTCACCTTTTACTAATTTCCCAAAGCACACTGGGTCCACCTGCGGACGAGTAACCCGATCGAGTCGCCCTTCGCCACTCTCAGGCTGCGGACGGATGCGGCGACACGGTTCAAGCGAGTGAAATACGCGACTGCGGTCATCTGGAAGATGCTGTTCATCGCCAAGCAGCGGTTCCGACGACTGAACGGCCCAGAGTTGCTGAGGGAGGTCTACCACGACGCACAATGCGTCACCGGCGTGCGAGTCGGGGATAATTTCTATTTTAGGGATTCTACTTAGCATAATTTGAATTTGCGATAGTTGGAAATAGGTATGTGATTTCTGGAATCCCCAGTACAATATTATTTACCCATTCCACTCCCTGTAACAAAGAATGATCCTGATTCCCTACTTCATATTTCCACCCCCCAAAACGCCCCCTTGAATATACCCCAAGATTGTCTAAGGTAGGAATTAAGGCATTGATTATTGCATCCCTCTTTAAGGAGGGTACAGGATAGCCATAATCTGCCGTGTGTGTCCAGATAGAAACAATATCTGACCTTGATTCGATCAATTTCGTATTTAACAAACCATTTATTGTCTCTTCGATCAGAGTAGATCTCTCAACTGGCTTCCTGGGTGATTCGCTGGTCTCCGTCATAAGTGACCAGTATTGGTTAATATCAGGTACGTTGTTTGGACTATAATTTGAAAAGACCGTTACCCTATAAAAGGGGCAATTAGATTCAGGAAAATACATCCAGCATTTTGTAGAGAGCGTATCCTTTGGTTCACCCCTCAAACCTATCCCGACTATGTGAGAAGTGGAATGCATTAAATCTCCGGCGATTTCTCTTAATCCCTCTGGCACTCCAGCGACAATCGAGGTTAGGATATCTAACGGCATTGTTGATAACAAATATTGATACTCAATAACATCACCGTTAGAAAGCTCTACCCTTTTTTCTCTGGGTTTAATTCTTATAACAGTTGAATTTAATCTTACGTGCTTTAAGCCTATCAAATTTGCAACAGCATGCCAGATCGCCCCTGTGCCACCTTCTTTTGGGAATCTAAAGGTGTTATTCGGTCCCCAGCTATGATCGTCCTTTTCAAAAAGAATGCTCTCCAACACCTTTTCAATATCAGTTAAATTGACCCGTTCTCCTATCCACTGATACGCCATCTCCTGTGGCGGATATGCCCAAACCTTGTAGTTGTAAGGGATCATAAATTTTTCAGCAATACCCTGACCAAATCGCGCCTCTATCCATTCCATAAAATTATTTCTTTTTGTATGATTTGTATTTTGAATAGTCGTTATAAGACCTTTAAGACAATGCCACATCGACTCTTTTGGTAAGTAACGTATATTGTTCTGAAATGGATAAGGTACGAAACGATCTTCTATCCATATCCATGATTCTCTGTGATGGTGTAACCAGCCATCCTTTCCCAGCGCATTATGCATCAATTCATCGAAGTATTTATAATGTGAAAATAGGACATGTCCTCCTATGTCCCATGTAAAACCACGATCGTCTACAAAACTTGTGGATAGACCTCCTATTAGGCCAGACTTTTCCAGGACCACAAAATCATCTTCTCCCAATTCCTTCAGGCGATACGCCGCCCCCAGACCTGTGGGACCTGATCCAATAATCACATATTTAATGTATTCCATCACCACTGTCCGGTTGTTGGGTCATTCCATTGCTATAACTGCTGACACTGCGACAAGTAACGGTCCTTAGGGTTTTTCGCCGGTTTGCTCAGGCGACTACCGGCAATGACGCACACCTAGAAGCTGTAGGGAGGCGAGAAACTACCGTTTCGTATCAAAGCCGGGTTCACTGTATAAAATCTTTCCTGCCCTTGAATTATCAAACCTGCTTATGAGACCATCGAAATACGCACACGTAATAAGCTTGATTCTCCTGTATTTATAATCATCTAATAGCAATATACCAACCGAATACCTGATATAAGATTTAAGGAGGCCAAAATAAAAGCGCCATCTTCTAATCGTATTTGTTTTCCCGAGCCAGATCAGATTTCTATGAAAATAAAAAAGTACCCAGAGCCTGTCATATGGGATTCTCGGAGATCTTCGCCATAAAAAATTTTTGTTTATTCTCGAACTGTTAGTCTGTTCTTCGTGAATAACAATACTGTTGGTTATTAGCAATACCTTGCCAACTTTTTTCAGTCTCATAAAATATTCTAAATCGTCGTGCTGGGAGAAAAATTCTTTTTTTGGGAAACCAATCCCGTTTATGGCGCGCCTATGTATTAAGACCCCTACAAAAGAAGCAAAGTCTATCTCTATCGAATTCTGTTTAGAATATGCATCTATCGATAACGGTTCCTGAATCAAAGGGAAAACATTCTTAAAATTAAAATACCCCCGATGCATTAGCTGAATTTCACCATTATCGCCCTTAACCACACAAGCCAATGCATACACATTTTCCTCGGTACAATAATCACACAATTTTTTCAATGCGTCTTCTTCGGGCGCAGCATCATCATCCATGAGCCATAGCCAATCATACCCCATTCTGTAAGCTCTTTTAACCCCCTCATGAAAGCCTCCTGCTCCTCCTGTATTCTTCTTCATTCTAATGTAATAGAATTTAGTCTTACCCTGGTTAAATGCATTTTCTACTATCGATTCTTTTTCAAAGTCATCACTACATATTTCAATAGGAAAATTCTTCATATAACCGTTCTTGGTTAACATTTCCGGTGTCCCATCTGAAGATGCATTGTCAATCAAAAAGATGGCATCTAATGTTCTTGACTGTTTCATTAAAGATTCCAGACACCGAGATAGAAGCAACCTTCTATTGTACGTAACTATCACGGCACAAAAAGTCGTTTGGCAATTCATTTACATTGCCCAAGAGGATTACTTATTAACCGTCTCATCATAGACTGCACCCTGCGGCATACCGTGCGGTAGCGTCATTGAAGTAACATACTGTCCCCCTGAGGTCTTGTCAAGAGATGCGCAACGACCCACTATACAAGATAGACATTGCCGTGATGTCAGCATGGGCTGATCACCATCGATTGACAGCCCCGTGACCAGCATGACCTTCAGGCGTGCGAGGTTGATCGTCATCAATCCGCGCCGAGCAGGGCGCGGATGGGATGGCGTAACCATCGGATCGGTGTCGTGAGCTTCCAGAACGTGGATGAAAGGATAGCGTCCAGCGTTTCGCGATAACGACGGGCTTCTGCATCAAGTTCACTGGCCCCCTTTTCCAGCTCCGATACACGCAGAAGCTGCTCCCGCAACGCAGCGTCCCGTTCCTGGACAAGGGCCGTCGCCGCGGTTTCGGTCTGCATAAGGCGCGACTCCAGATTCGCAAGAGCCTCCTCGCGCTCCCGGACCTGCTGCTGGGCGTGGACGAGTAACTTCAGATAGGGTGCGGACGTCTCTACCTTCGGCCGGCTGGTCTGAGTGGCATCCTCATAGATCTTCTCCAACATGGCGACATGGGCCTTCATTGACAAGAGTGTCTCGATCCGGATGCCCAGGCGCATCGCCTCCAGCACCTCCGGCGCGTCTAGGATCTCCTGGAGGCGCCGGGCCAGATCCTCTGCATCCTCAGCCCGAAAGGTCAGGCCGGCCTTCCCAATCCGCTCCGAAAGAGCGCCGCGGTCCGAGGCGAGGACCGGCAGCCCCAACCGCATCGCCTCGTCAATGGTAAACGAATAGGATTCACTGGTAATGGAAGGGAAGACAGCAAGATCAAGATCAAACGCCTGCAGGTCGGCCGGCTGATAGGCGCCATGGAATTGCACCGAGAGGCCGCGCGCAAGATCGTGAAGTCGTTCCCCATATGCCTGGTCTAAGGCTGTTCCGATCAGATGGACCTGCACTGCCGATGGATCGTCCAGACGATGCAGCGCCTCGAGGAGCAGGTGCGTACCTTTATGGTACAGGAAATAACCCCAATGCCCGATCTGAAGCGGTCGATCTGGGAACACTGCTGCCCCCTTCCGCCTCTCCTGCGCTATGATGGTCTGGGCACTCCCATGCGGGAGAACAATCAAGCGGTTCTCCGAAAGCTCAAGCAGCTCAAGCAGCAATGAACGGTGAGCTTCTGACGGTACGATGAGGGCTGAGGCCAGCGCAAGTTCCTCCCCTATCATCTGTTGACGTAATGTCAGTGCAGCAGCGACCTCCCGATCCGTCTGCCATTGAGTTCGCTCGACACAGTGCAGACACGGTGCGGTCAAGAGGGGCTCGCTGCAAAACGACCCCTCTCGGTGGATCCGATGGATTCGTGGGCAGGAGGTCCAGACATCGTGCAGCGTCACCACCACAGGAATACTTAGGTCCGCACAGATCGCCACTAGGTTATTGGTCAGTCGGTGCCAGTGATGCACATGGACGATATCCGGCCGACACGAAGTCAGGGTGCTCCGCAATACTTGCTCCACCTCCGGATCGTATCCGTCTATCCATCCATAGTCTCGTCCTTCCGCGCGGTAATACCGCGTCACATCGTGGCCGTCCTGCTCTGTCGTGACGGTCGTCGCCTTCGCAGCCGGCTGTCCCGTTCCGGCGAATACCGCCACTGTATGACCGCGAGCTCGCAACTGCGCACAGACAGCCTCGCAGTAGCGCTCCGTACCTGCATTCGACTCAGATGGAAAACCGTGAACGATCTGAAGGATTCTCATAGCCCGTTACCGCGCCTCAAACGCCTCTACGTAACGGGCTGATGGCAGATGGATCGTCCGATAGGCATTCAAGCCCGTCACCATTCGAAGATAGTCGTTATACCGAAGCTGGCTCTGGTATTGGCTAATCGCCTCGCATTTCAGGTCCCAGACCGGCGTGATGTCGAGGATATGCGACGGGTGGACTGTAGCCCAGATCTCGTAACACCAGTCTCGTACGGGAATGATGTATCGTCGAAGCGCCTCTTCAACGGCCACCCCAAGGGCCCAATGATCCGGGTGGATCTCGTTGATTGATGGCCGATAGAGGATATCCGGTCGTTCAATCGTGAGTAACGCCCCGATTCGCTCCACCAACTCAGGAGTGGGGGCGAGCTTGCCGTCCGGGTAGTCCCAATGCTCCAGGTCGCTTACCCCGAGGATGGCGCCCGCTCGCCTGCTCTCCTCACGACGCAATACGGGGTAGTCGCGCCCCACATAGTATCCCTTCGGGTCTCCAGCCGCTCCGTCGGTCACGATAACGACCTTGACCCGATCACTCTGGCAGCGGTGAAGCGCAATCGCGCCACCACACCCCAGGCTCTCATCATCGGCGTGGGGGGCCAGGACCAGGGCACGCCCAACCGGTGGGGCCAATAGTACCGCAGGCGGCGTCGGCGGCATCATTGCCCCTGGCATGTCATTGCCTTAGAACGGTTAGGATGGACGGTGGCTTGCGAGATTCAGCAGGGCAGACCGTCGTCCATCCCATGACCATATGCTTCGCACCGTATTCATTCAATAGATATCCGAATCGCCCATCGTGTAATACCATTGCTTTTTTGCCCACTCGAGGGAGATCTCAGGGCTTGTGGGCAAGACGACAAACTGATAGATCGTGGTTTCTGGACGAAAGCTCTGCTCTTGCAAAAAGCGATAGGACCAGCTATATGGCGCAAACCACGCCTGTATCTGTCCCATGCCAGCCCTTCTGGCAATCAGACTACAGTGGGCTAGGAGCGCGAGAGAAGCCCCTGTTACGCGGCTGCTTACCAGCCAATCGACCAGAGCGGCTACGGGCTCACCGCGTACCCCCATTCGCAGAACCGCCATCCCGGCCGCGATACCCGTAAGGCGATGGTAGGCCACCAGCATCTGATAGCGAACATCTGGACAGTTAGCGTACCGCCAGTTCAGATACCGGGCGTTACGAATAATTGCTATGGGCAGCTCCGGCCTCACCTGTTCCCAGAGTCTGTCCACCTCCCCTTCAAATCGATTGACTTCTTCAACCCGGTAGAGCCTGGCACTCCAGGGAAGTCGATCGCCGTGATCCTGGTCCAGATCCCGTACAAGCGCGACGACCGGATGCAGTGGGGTATAGCCGGCAACCCGTCGTCCGACTCGCAGGGCCTCCGGCGTCGGGAATCCATATCCACCAGACACTTTATCCGGCCCGCCGTAGTCGGCAATAAACCGGTTGGCCACGGCGGCAAAAAGGCCAGGCCGCTTCAGGCCGAGTCGAAAGCGTGGATCCACCATGACGTCGATGATCTGGGTGAACACGAGCGTCTTGCCCCCCCAGACCATTCGGGCAGGCAACCCGGCATACTGTGCCACCACCTCTCCTGATGGGGTCTCTGCCAGCCGTATATACTGCCCCGCCGGGTTTTCTGCAAACTTCCAGCGCCAGTGGTCGTAGGGGCGCTCGACATGGAAGACCCGCCGAAAGAGATCCAGGATCCGAGTTTCATCGCCGGGTCGGTAGGGACGGATGGCCCACCGACCTGCGGGATCCTCATAGATGCCGGCCTCTTCAATCGCGGCAGCCTGTTCACCCACGCACCGCTCCTGACAAGAGGGGATGTTGCCCATCAGGATCAGAGGGTACCTCTACCTCCCACCGGTGCTCCAAATGGCACAGCCCCAACGCCTGGATATTTTGCACGACCTGGAATGTGAACTCCCGTTCCCGCTGATGGTAGAAGTGCACACCATGATCGTCCAACAGGAAGACAGAGATCGCATACTCTCCTGACATCAAAGGCAGGGCAGGAAAACGCAGGCGGATGCTTCCGGAGTGCGCAGGGGGTTTCACGTTGGCGACATGCGTACCTGTCCCAAAGACCTCCACGCCGTCATTACGGTACAAGACCACGCCCAAGTGGACGGGGGTCGGAGGGTCAGGAACCTCATACTGAACGGTAATCGCCAGCTCATCTCCTGTCATGAATTGATCACACTCGGCATCCTCTCCGTCGCGGCTGAGCCTGACCCTCGAGATCCAGGGGAAGGTCCGTGGGCCTTGGTCCACACGGATGACAGGTACTCTGGGAAGCTCTCGTTCCCGCAGATAGTTCTCGTACATCCCCACTACCCGCGATGTCTGTCCGACCATCGCCACTTGTCCATCCCTCAGCCAGATCGTCTCATCGCAAATCGACAAGACCTGATAGAGGTTATGCGAGCAGAACAGAATCGTCTTGCCCGACCGCCTGAACTGTTCGATCCTGTCGATGCAGCGCTTCTGGAAGTACTGGTCCCCCACTGAGAGGGCCTCGTCGATGATCAGGATATCGGGATCGACGCTCGTGGCCACCGCAAATGCCAGCCGGACGTACATGCCGCTCGAGTACATCTTCACCGGTCGCTCGATAAAGTCGCCGATCTCGGCAAAGTCGGCAATCTCAGGGAATCGTCGCCCCATCTCCTTCTGGCTGATCCCCATGATGGCGCCGCTCATAAACGCGTTCTCGCGGCCCGTAAACTCCGGGTTAAACCCGGCGCCCAGTTCCAGGATAGTAGAAATGCGGCCTTTTAACGATACGTTGCCGGAGGTGGGACGGAGCGTGCCAGCCACCAGTTGCAAGAGGGTACTCTTGCCTGCGCCATTATCGCCGATCAGCCCAACAGTTGAACCAACCCCAGCCCGGAAGCTCACATCTCGCAGCGCCCAGAACGCCTGGTGATAGGTCCGTCGACCCCGAAGGAGGTACTCCTTGAGGCGGTCCTTCGGGTTGGAGTAGATCCGGTAGACCTTGGAGAGTTCGGAGACCTCGATGGCGTACATCAGATCACGTCGGCGAACGCCGGCTGCATTCGCCTGAAGATCTGGTGGCCTATCACAAAGGTCGTGAGCGCGCACACGCCCAGGACCGCCAAGCTCGGCCACGCCGGGGGGCGCCCCAGGAGGACCAGACTCCGGTAGGCTTCAACGACGGCGTACATCGGATTCATGCTCAGGAGGATGCGCCATTCCGCCGGCACCAGAGTCGGCGGATAAAATATCGGTGTCAGGAAGAGCCACAGGGTAAGTCCCACCCCCATGATCTGTCCAAGATCCCTAATGAAGACTGTGGTCCCTGCCACGATCCAGGCTAACCCGACAGTGAAGGCGACCTGGAGGAGCAGGACCGCGGGAAGCGCCAGTACCAAGGGGCTAAAGTGATGGCCGGTGAACAGCAGCACGGCGAACAGAATCGCCAGTCCGATTAACTCATTGACAATCCCGGAGACCACCAAGTATACGGGCAGGATTTCAGCCGGAAAGATGGTCCGCTTAATCAGGTTCGCGTGCTCCAGGACCACACCGCTGGAGCGGTTCAACGCCTCAGCGAAGGCGTTCCAGGGCAGCATTCCACAGAAGAGGTAGATCGCAAAATTTCCCGTCCCTTCCTCGGCCCCCACGCGTACCTTGAGGATCTTCGAGAAGACAAAGCTGTACAGGACCAGCATGATGAGGGGGTGAATAACTGACCAGAAGAGGCCAATGGCTGAACCCTTGTAGCGAGCCATCAGGTCCCGCTTGACAAAGTTGCCGATCAACGAGCTATGGCGCCAAAGCCAAACGAACGAACCCACGTTCCTCCTGTATCCCACATGTGTACACAGCCGAACAGCACGACGTGAAATTTAATATACTAAGGATTAGCGCAGAGCGTCAAGGAAAACAGGCGTCCGATGGTCGTTCTAGCGTTGCCTGTCAAATTTGCCTGTCAAATTGTCCCTTGACAGAGCGTGTCACCCATGTATGATAACGCCACCGCGAGATACCCCCCTTGGCATCGGCTATTCGGAAAAAGGTGTCCGACGAAGTGGCGATGGGAAGCCGGTAGCAGGCTTTCTGGTAGTCGCCTCGACCATGTGATAATGTCGTTCGACTACGCATGAATAATTCGATCGATCAAGGCCGGCAGCAGAAAGAGGAGCGTATTCGATGCTGACTGTCGAGGAAGTGTATCACTTCGATCTCAAGGGCTACGTTCTGGTCAAGCACGCGTTCGAGCCGGACGTGATACGCGCACTCCACGACCAGCTCTGTGAGCTCGAACACGTCGAAAAGGAACAACTTCCACCACAGTGCATCCCCCACTGGACCCCGGTCGTCAACGAGTACCGCATTATGAACATTGTTGAATGCGGCAATCTCTTCATTCAACTCATCGATCATCCCCAGATTCTCAGTCGGGTCGAAGCCCTCGTGCCAGGGCCAATCCGCCTCACCGAAGCATACAGCATCTCGCGAAGGCGGGGGATCGGTCTTCCCCTCCACGCAACTCCCATTGCCCAATACCGCATGACGCCATCGGGTCCGAAGTCCTTCCATGTCAAGGCCATCATCAATCTGACGGATTGCGGACCGGAGGACGGGCCGCTCGTCGTCTTCGAAGGCACACACAAGCTGGGCATCCCCTTCCCGTACTCTATCATTCATCCGGACTGGCCCACACCCGCACATGATGTGGCCATGGCTCAGGCCTACCTCAAGGCTGACGGGTCCGCACCTACCGTAAAGGTTCCATGGGAACAGATCCCAGGGTACAAGGAGGTGTACGCTGAGGCCGGCGATCTCCTGATATTCACGGAAGATCTCTGGCACGGGGCCAAGGAGTTACGGTCTGACCGTACTCGACGGACCCTCTACTTTGCCTATAGCCCTTACCATTTTGCCACCTGGCACGGTGTCGAATATTCTGCGGAGTTGAAGCAAAGGGTCACCGAGCGGCAGCGCCATCTTTTATCCGGGCCATTCATCGGGAGCTTTTACGAAGGCGCAGACATCGCATCCCGCGTGCCTAAGGATGTGCCATTTCAAATCTTGCCGAACTCCGAACGATGGTCAACCTGGGGGAAGGATAACCCCCCGGTGCCCTCACCCCCCTCACCTCAAGAGGGTCTTCTCGCGGAAACCCTTCGAGACATTTTTGAGCGCACGCTCCCACAGCGCCTTGCGGCTCACCCCGAACTTGCGATGGCGCACCTCGGAATTTGCCAGTTGATTATCTCGGGGGAGAACGGGGGAAAATGGTTCCTGGACCTGACCGACCGGAACGGACACGTAATCCCTGGTGAATGCGACACACCTGACTGCGTGGTAGAGGTCAGCTCACAGGATTTCGTCGGCCTTTTCACGGGAAAGGCGGAGCCGGCTGAGCTCTTTTACCAGGGCAGACTCGCCATACGGGGCAACATCAGCGTGGCCATGCAGATGGCCACGCTGTGGGGAGAGTAGCCCACCCGCCCTCACGCCTGGCCTCGATCGTATCGCCCTTCAATCAGCTCAGCGAGTTGGCTTACGAAGGTGAATGGCGGCGAATGAATACGCCGCAATGCGATAGTCGAATCCATCCACAGTCTTGACAATAGCCTTGACCGGGGGACCATTGTCGGAATCAAACACGGGCTCAGAGAACCCTTCCCCGACAAGCTCCATACCGGATGGCCGAATAATCTGCTCATCTATCTCTTCGATTGAGATGGGAGGATCGCCGACCATCCGGCCGCCTTCGCCGTAATCAAACGTCATGAGGAGGGAGGCGCCTGGCCTCATGACCCTGCGCATCTCCGACCAGAAGAGTGGCCGATGCTTCCGCAAGATCCCCTCGAAGACCGAAATTGAAATGACGCAGTCAAACCGCGCGTCGCCAAATGGCCACTCCTTACCGCTGTAGTGGACGCCCCTCAGTCGCGAATCCCATCCCAGGACACGGCTATTGCTGTTGATCAGCTCTATCATCCGCTGGTCAATGTCTAGGATTGAGACGCTGTGGCCTTCTCCCGCCAAGTAGTAACAGATTGGGCTATTACCTCCCCCGAAGTCCAGGATCGTCCTGACGGGCATCGAGGTTCTCAGGCGGTCCAGTTCCAGCAGGACGTGAGCGTTTTCCCACTCGCGGGCGAAATCTAGCCTGACCGGCAGACCCAACTGTATGACTCGGTCCACGAGGGCTTGCAGAACCGCACTCTTGGCCAGATATTCCGGCCTTGACAGATCGTCCCGAAACAACCGAAGGATTCGATTAAAACCACATAATGAACGATGATTCATGGTCATGGCCACACTCCCGAACCATCTCACCGAGGAGGGAAGGTCCCGTCATCAGACGGGGAAGACGGCAGTCGCTCCTGGATCACCTGGTAGATGATGACTGCGCGGCCCTGCTGCTCGCTCAGCACATGCACAGGGACTAGCTCTGTGAGCGCCCTGATCCTGTCAGGCTCGTACAAGAGGAAACGGAGCTGGGGCCGGAGACGGCCGGCAAAGATCTCGTCCATCACCAAAAATGAGACCCGCTGCTCTCGCAAGCTCCGGAGCAACCCCTCGTAATCAGTGTACGGGAGCGGGACCCAAGACCGCTCGGCGTAAAACGCTGGCATCGGCTTGCGAGCCATGATGACGGCATCAGGCGCGGTGTGGGTCTTCAACCAGAGGCCAGCCTGTTGCAGCTCGATCGGTTCGCTCCAAGGGGTGCGCTGAAGATACGCGGCAAGTTCCCGACCGGACCAGGCCAGGATGACGACGGCGGCCGTGACAGAGAGGGCCAGGCCCGCCCGCTTCACCATAGCCTCGGTTCTCTCCTGCCGAAGCAACTTGGGCAGGTAAGAGCCGGCCCACCTCGTCCCCTCCAACGCGAGGAGCACGAAAACCGGGATCAGTGGCGCCATATACCTGAGCTCGACATGGCCGAGGGGGTAGGCAAAGAATGGCGCAAGCATCGAGAGGTAGACAATCCCCCGCTTCCTGGCCTCATCCCCGCCCCACGCCAGGCACATCAGCACAATCAGCCCGAGGACAACCAACGCCAGCGGGAAGACGAAATGGGCCAACTGCAGGCCGAGGAAAAGCTGATGGCGATACGCCGTGAGCATCGGGAGCGGATGGCGCAGGAACGACGTGAACAGCCCCGACTCCTCGGGCACAGCGGCCCTATCCGCACCGTACAGCAGGCGTTCGTAGTTCTCCACCTTCTGCGCCGGATCGTATGCGCTGTAGGCCTCCCGAATCAGCACGTTTGGATCGACCTTGTTGGAGAGCCGCCACTGCCCCGTGTGGGAGTGAATCGAAATCCAGTACGGGCCGGCGAGCAGCAAAAACCCCAGCGTCACTGCGGCACATCTGGCCATCGCGGGACGGGACTGGAAACGCCCTGCCGCCAGCGTGGCAAAGCTGAGCAGGAGCAGCGTGAGCACGGTGGCGATCCCCGGGATCCTCGTCAGAAATGCCAGGCCAAGGACCACGCCAGAAGCTACCGCGACAGGCAGACTCCCGCCTTGGTGCGCCCTCCAGAAGCACAGCATGGCCAGCATGATGAGGCAGAGATACAGGGCCTCGGAGAACGGGTGAGTGCTGTAATATATAATTTGGGGATGGACAGCGACGAGTAGGGCCGCCAGCAGCGCGAGCAGACGGCTACCGAACAACTCATAGGCGAGTAAGAATACGAGGCCGATCGCGATGCTTCCGGAGAGGAGCGAGATCGCCTTTCCGGCCCCTTCGTAATTGCCTCCGAAGATCGGCGCGACCAGGTTCAACAGCAGTGACAGGAGCGGCTCTTTATAGACCTTGCCTACTGCCCCGATCCCCTCCTGTCGCAATGTCTTGGCGCCTTCTACCCAGACATAGAAGTCGTAATCGATCATGTAGCTGTAACTGAGAAAGAGGAGATAAAGACCGAAGGCGCTCAGCGTCACAGCGGCCGCAAGCCACGGTGGCAGGAGCCAGCGGCTCGCCGCCCAGGCGGAACCGCCGGTCGGCTTCTGCGGAGGCGCTATACCGTTTCTGTGAACCTTGCGATCCACGAGGTCAACCGGCGAAAGTAGCCGCCTCGCCTCGTAGACAGCGGCATTGACGACGATGAACTATTGCCAGTATACTCACTGCTTCCGACCTCTACCATGCACTGCACGGATGTCCAACACCGTACACCCTACCCAGAGAGGAGATCTACCATGATACGACACGCAACGCAATGGATTGCACTGCTTGCCCTCGCCGCGCTGAGCGTGGCATGCGCCACCTCCCCGCAAACAGGTTCCCAGGATTCCCTCACCGACACGCTCACCAGACTTCAGGAGCGGCAGGCCGCCGGCCGCGTCGGCGCCATCCACGGCTACCACTTCTTCTCCGGCCCGGATGTGGCAACGCGCTTCAAAAACGGCCTGGTCTCCCTCATTCCACTCTCCCCTGACCTCGAGGCGGCCATCACCCAGGCGCACGAGGCATACGCGACCGATCGCCTCGCTCCTCTCGCCCCACAGGTCGTTCAACAGCGCTTTGCCATCCTGGACGACTACGTCCGCGAGGTCAAGCAACGTGGACTCGGCGCTATGATCCGGGTAACCACCACCGATCCGAAGGAGGCCCGCTATGACTTCACTGATGTGCCGGAGGGCCGCTGGCTCCTGGTCGCCGAGGTCACCTCGCGGGTCTCCGTCCTGTACTGGGCGGTCCCGATTGAGGTCCGCGCCGGGGAAGCCCTCGCGCAGAACCTGTACGAATCCAACATCTGGGTCGAAGGCCTAAAGTAAAAACAACATGGCCGGGGGCAACGCCCCCGGCCATGTGACGAACGCGATGAAACAGCCTAGCTCGCGATCAGTTAGCGATTCGCGTGGCTGTTGTTATCGAGCCAGTTACCAGTCATGCTGTTGCTGTTACAGCTCTTAGTAGACTGGGAATTGGTAAGCTGGGAACTGGTATTACCCAGGCCAAAGCACGGCCAGTTCAGCACAGAGACCTGGCGTGGGTCGTTCCAGTTGCGCAGCGCGTCACCTGTCTTCACGGCTGTCCCGGCAACCAGATCACTTGCCTGGATCTCGAACAAGACCCCGACCATACCGCGCTGACGACCAGAAGAGGTGTCGAAGCCGTTGCCGATGACAAAGTCCGGGTTGTTCGGCAAGGTTGAGCTTCCAACGGCGGGACCATTCGGCACCGCTTGCGTGTTGTCGAGATTGAACCAACCGACGGCATTGACCGCACCGAGTGTCGAGTCAAGCGTCGCGTAGCTTGCGCCACCAGAGGCGGCGTACTGAGTCCTGGCCTTCACCGTCGGGTAGACCGTGCAGAGGCGACCATTCAACAGATGGGCAAAGGCAGACACTGAGGTGGTGTGCTCCTCGCCATCGAAGACATCCCCTGCGGTGTTGACCAGCGTCGTGACGGCGCCAGTCGAGGCATTCAACTCCGAGCCTGGCGCTTCCTTCCTGAAGCCGTCGGCCGGCCCAGCGATGGAGATATAGGCGGTCAGCGTCGGGCTGGAAGCCGTGCACAGATCCTCCGCAAAGAACGCCGGGAAGAGGGCCTGGGAGGGGTACGTCTCATACAGCCCGGTCCAGGCGCTGGCGAAATCCCCAGCCGTTGCACGGGTCAAGATTTGGCTGGTGGAAATCGTGCGGGTATTCCCGCTAATGACCACAGAAGTCGTGGTAAATGTGCCTTGGGCCGATCCCTGGGCGGCTGCGGCCGGATAGGCGAAGGCAAAGTCCTTCACCGTATCGATGATCACCGCCTCGCCCATCAGGGCATTGAGCTGATAGCTCGGTGAGTTTCGCAGGTTGGCGGAATCGCGCACATCCACATCCACCCAGCCGATCCCGTCAGAGGAGGTCTGCTTGGAGCCGCTGGGGGCAGGAGTGGCCGGGAGCGCCGCGGCACTACCGAGGGCCGCATTGACGGACACTGCCGCGATATCCTGAGGCGTCAAGATAACGGTCTGGTCGTTCCGCTGACAGTTCTGCCCGTAGAAGGTGAGGTGTGTGGGCGAGGTAATCGAGTTGCTGGCGTTTGTAAGGAGCAGGAAGGTCTGACGCCCCGTGGTGATATCAACGTACGGGAACAGCAGCCGAGAGCCGGGGACTAACTCCGTATTGGCGAACACTGCACTGGGCGCCGCGGTCGCCACGAGGGCGGTCGCGAGAAGCCCCACTAAACTATTGCGTAGAAGTTTCATCTGCGTGAATCCCTCCTTGAAGTGGTCGAGATCACCCATATTGTGATACGCAGTCATGTCAATCTCGACCTGAACCGTGGTCTGTGAAACGATCGGTGAAACTTCTTACAGCGCTCTTCGTCTTTGCGCCACACCTCCTTCCTACCCCCTAAAAATTCCCCCCATTCACGTCCAACGTCTTTCAACCCCTTAGGATGTCACCCCCGCTGTTCACTACTATGGCCCATAGCCAGACGGAGAGGTAACCCACGAACTTGGCCCTGTTATATATCCTGCTCATGGACCCATGTCAAGCAAATTCTCTACTCCTGATTGAGGTCGGCTCCCCCGGGGGTTTTTGGTGGTCCAACCGCAGCGCGATATTGCAGATACCATTCACCATCCATCCACACCCAGCGCTGCTCGACATCCACCTCTTGGAGCGACAGGTGAGCCAATTTCGAGAACATGATCTTATACTTGAGATGCAGCTTGGCCACGGCATCCGGGGATTTGACCTCGACCCCTTTGATCTCGTACTCAAGAATCTTTGTGGCCCCCTTGCCCCTGGCATAGGCTGTCAGCGACACACGTTCCCGCATCCAGGGCTCCTCGAACCTATACTGCTCCACGATGTCATCCCTGACCCGCGCATCCCAATACTGTCGGACGCGCTCCATTAATCGCTCATCCGGATCCTGGACGGCCTGCTTCAGGACTTGGCCCGCACAGGCCGACACTGCCAAGGCCGCCAGGGCGCACCAGAGGATGACTGTCCCCCGTCGGCGCCATGACGGGCGAGATCTCTGCCTCATGCTTGGTTGACCCCTTTCCTCATCCACAGGCCGTGGTAGGCATGGCAGGCATCGCCAACAAAGAGGTTCAGCAGCTCTTTGTTCCCGGCGGCCATCTTCCCCACCCCTACCCGTCCGATCCCCTGAATCACCGCTGCGAGCGCCTCTTCCCCGTCCCGGATCGCTCGCTCTTGGGCAGCGGTCGGACGAAAGAGCTGATACAGGCGAGCGTACTGGATCACCTCGGACGCATGTCCCAGGAATTTCAGCATGGCACTCGAGCGGTGGACCTGCACCAGATCCGGGGGAGACTGCTTCATGGCCTCCTGGAAGAAACGATCCATGAGGAAGCTGTCCGCCTTCAAACGCCAGATCAGCAGGTCATACTGGTCCTTCATCCGGTCGGCAAAACGATTCTGTCGATAGCCGGACCTCAGGCAGGTCATGAGACCGTAGATCAGATGGGTGCCGCCACAGGTGAAGTTATGAATCCAATCCTTCGAGGCCGGCATGGTCCCCTTCTGCTTGGCTGCCATCAGTTGTTTCGATGCGTCCTCCAGGGTAACCATACCGAACTCCACCACATCAGCAAAACGGACGGTCTTCCCATAGGCGTTTACCCAGGTGTCCTGTTTCGGAGGGGTGGTATTGGCAAATACGATCAGGCTCCAGGCCAGGTCGTTCCGGTCGAACGAGGCGGGATTAAACGCGAACAACGCCTTGGCGCCGGCCACGAGATCGCCGACCGTGCGCTGACGATCATGCCACCGGAACGGATGGTTGGCCGTGATCCCCACATCCAAGGCCGCCTCGCTCAGGAAGGCGTTCGTGTGGCCCTCGACCTCGACCGGCATCGTGAGGTAGACCTTTCCGTTCACTGACTTCTCCTGCAGATACCGGCTGCACAGGTACTCGAATCCTGCGATGCCTTGAACGGAAAACCGCTCGCCTTTGGCGCGGACCCCGTGAAAGAGCACCCATGGGTTCTCTTTGTTGGCGGCGAACTCGAGGATGATTCCATCGAGGATCCGCTTGGTTTCTGAGGGCGCCGCAGCCTCCGCAGCGGAAAGCAGCGATCCCACGCCCTCGAGCGACAACGCGCCGCTCGCAGCCAGTCCTGCGCCTCCTGCAATCGCCCGCAGAAACCCCCGCCTGCTGAAACCCCCGCCTCGACAACACGGACAGGCCATCTCTATGTTTACCCCCCCTTGACGTTTGCCGGAATGTCGTTTATAACACCATAGTCGCTATACCCTGTCAACAGGATTTCACCGGATCCCGTTAGAAAAGAGAATCACAGGAGGGAACCATACGATGACGCAGACAACGCGCGTTCTCTTCATCCTTGCGATGTGCATTGCCTTTACCTCCGGATGCGTGAGCCAGCCGCGCGTTCCGCCCACACGCCCGGTGGCCGAGAAACTGCAAGCTCCCAGGGAAGGACCGGAGTTTCCAAGCCTCATGGCCGCCCTCGGTCCCAAAGGCGAGCTGTACCTGGTCTTTCACACGATCGACAGGGACACCAAGCTTCTTCAAGCCCTGTTCGCTCGCTCGACCGATCTTGGAGTAACCTGGGACAAGTCCCCTGTCCAGCTCTTCAGCACCACCGATCAAGACGTCTCGGTGAGTCTTCCGATCATCCAGACTGATGAAAAAGGGGGCATCTACCTTGTCTGGCGATGGAAGCGCCAGGGGATCAAACACATCTTTTTCACTCGATCGCTCGATGGGGGCCGGACGTGGCCTGGCCAGCCGACCCAGTTGGCGATTCCCGGCCAACCGTTCGCGCCCCTGATGGATGTCGATCCCACAGGCCATCTCTCCCTTCTCTGGCAGGACGAAGAGCAAGGCAAAAAGGGGTTCTGGTTTGTCGGGTCGATCGATTCCGGCGCCACATGGCAGGCGGAACCGGTCCGGCTCACTGCCTCTTCCCCCTCGACGGCCCGCCTCTATACACCCGGTCTCACGTCAGACGGCAGAGGCCACGTCTACGCAGTCTGGCATGAAGTGGACCACAGCCCTCCTCACTTTACCCACTCGATCAAGCTGAATCGGTCGGCCGACTTTGGAGCCACGTGGCTGCCGTCCGCTGAGACGGTGTATAGTACGCCGCACCATAGTCCGCCGTGGCCGGTTCATCCTTCTCTGTTCGCGGAGAGCGACGGGCACGTCTACCTGCTCTGGCAGGAGTACGATTCTACCGGCATCTACGACCTCTACTTTATTCGCTCCGACGATGCCGGCGTGACGTGGCATCCGAAGGTCCGTCTGAACACGACCCCACCGCGGGAGGCGATGGCCCGACATCACCAGTTGGCCTTCGATGGCCGAGGGAATCTCTACGCGGTCTGGGTGTCAGAGCACGACCAAGACACCATGATCGCCTTTCGCCGCTCGACAGACTTCGGTGAAACCTGGGGTCCGGAACTACGCCTTGATGAGCGCAAGCGGGGCGTCAACGCTCTGTCCCCAGTCATCGTCACCGACGTGAAGGGCCATGTCGTTACAGTGTGGCAACAAGAGGAGCGGAAGGGGTGGGGTGTGTATACCAACCGGTCCGACGATTTCGGTGTCACCTGGCTTCCCCGGCCTCTCCGGTTGGATACCCTCCCCGAGCGCGCCTCGCATCCGCGCCTGATCCAGCTTTTGAGCGATCGGACTGGACACCCGTACGTCGTGTGGCGTGGAGATCCTTTTGGCAAGGAAGACTTCTTCATGACCCGTTCCACAGACCATGGCAAGAGCTGGCTACCGAAGGAGCAGTGGCTGACCGACCCCTCGGAGCTCCACCTTCGCCAGGCAGCGGTCCAGGACGGAGGACCGCCATCGCGCCCATGATGGAATCATCAATGAGCTCCCCACCTGACAGATTGCTATGCCGAAGGGCGTGACAAGCAAGTCGCGACCGCCACAGTGGGAGGGCCACCGCAGGACAGAACGCCGACCTCCCCTCTCCCCAATCGGCTCCTTGTCTGAAAGCGAGCATCTTAAGATTAAGAGGCCGGACAGGCATAAGAGTTGGCTGGCCGCGGGGTGGTGGGTGGTGGCTGCCGCTGCCGCTGCCATCTACGCCAATGCGCTCGGCAACGGCTTCGTTGGCGATGACTACCCCATGATCTTACGAGACCCGCGGATCCGGGATCTCAAGAATATCCCGTCCTTTTTCATTCCCCCTGTTGCGTCGACACACGAGGTAATCGCGACGTATGGCTACCGCGTGACGATCGAGATCGCCCATACTATCGACTACTGGCTGTTCGGCCTCGAACCATGGGGATACCACGCCACCAATATCCTCTTTCACATCGTGGCCTCCACGCTCGCCTTTCTCATTGCCACCCGCCTGCTCGGAAAGTTGCTCCCGGCCCTCTTCGTGGGCCTCCTCTTTGCCGTCCATCCATCTCAAACGGAAGCCGTCGCCTATGTGACCGGCAGAAATGACGAACTCTACAGCATCTTTTATCTGGCGGGCTTTTACAGCTTTCTCCGCTACCGGGAACAGCCCAGCCGGCATTACCTGATTGGTCTCGTCTCCGCATTCGTGCTGTCCCTTCTCTCCAAGGAGGCAGGGGTCACCTTGCCGCTGACCCTGCTGGTCTTTGATAGCATCATGGGATTGACGTTCGAAGACCATCGGCAAGGCCCGACCCTGAGAGACTGGCGGCAGAGCCTCCGTGCCAGTTGGTACCGGTTCCGGCCTCTCTACCTCATGTGCTTCTTCCTCGCGGGGATCTTTGCCTATTACGTGGTCGCCTACAGCGCCGCCAGCGGCAAGAAGGAGTTCTGGGGAGGGGGGCTGGGGCCGACTCTCCTTACCTCGGCCCGAATTCACCTGCACCACATGATGCTCGTCCTCTTCCCTGCTACGCTCAGCGCCGATTACTCCTACAATGCATTTCCCGTATCGAGCACCATCTTCGACCCTGTCGGTCTGATAACGGTCGTGGCTGTAGCGACCATCCTGTACGGGTTGATCCGGCTCGCCAGGGTCTCCCGAGTGGCCACTTTCGGCGGTCTCTGGTTCTTCATCACCCTCCTGCCTGTCTCCCAGCTCGTGCCCCATCATATCCTGATGGCGGACCGCCATCTCTACCTGCCTTCGTTCGGCTTATTCCTGATGGCAGGCGTCCTGGTTGACAGGCTACACGAACATGGGCGCGCTCGTCAGCTTCTCTACACCTGTACTGCCGCCGTGCTGTTGATCCTGTCCGCCCGGACAGTCGTCCGAAACCGCGACTGGCGGGACGATTTCACGCTCTCGAGTAAGACCGTCCAGACGTCCCCCCAATCAGCTCTAGCCCATGTCGCCCTCGGCGAAATCCTCCGCAGGCGAGGCCGACTCGACCAGGCGGAGCGGGAATTCCGAACAGCGCTTGGCATTCATCCGAGCGAGCCCAAGGCCCACGCGGGAATGGGGGCCCTGCTCGCCATGCGGAAGCAGTGGGCCGAGGCGGAGCGGGAGCTGAAAATGGCCATGGAGCTGAACCCACTCTCCGATTACGGCCATCTGGAGCTCGGACGACTCTATCAGCTCCAAGACAGGTGGACCGAGGCCGAAGCAGAGCTGAAGCGCGCAGTGCAGCTATGGCCCAACTTCGACGAGGCCCACCTGAACCTGGGATTGGTCTACCTCAACCAAGGACGGCTGGCGGAGGCAGAGCGAGAGGTGTGGACAGCCCTGGAGATTACGCCACGTCTGGCAGACGCGCACCTGGCACTGGGCCGCATAGCGCTTCAGGGTGGCCGAACGGACGAGGCCCTCGCCCACTTCCAGACCTCGGTTAAGCTGAAGCCTGACAACGCGTTCGCCCGCAACAACCTGGGTGTGCTGTACATACAAATGGGCCAGATCGAACCGGCGCTGGAGGAGTTTCAGGCCGCCCTCCGGATTACCCCGAATTTCGTCGAAGCCAGAGACAACCTTTGCCGGCTTTACTTGCGCCAAGGCCGTGTCGCCAATGCGGAAGCGCTTTGCCCCCGGCAATCGCACTGAACGCCTTCCGCCATAGAGCAGAGTATTCATTGATGAGCGCTGCCCAATCGCTCGAAGATCTATCGTTGTCGATAATTATCCCGGCTTACAATGAGGCGAACCGCATCGGCGCCTCGCTTCACAAGATTGCGGTACACTTCTATGGGCGAACCGATCACCTCGAGGTAATCGTGGTTGACGATGGGAGCCAGGACGCGACGAGTCGCATCGTCGAATCGATAGCGCAGGCGCATCCTTGGATTCAGCTGCTACGGAATGCGGTGAACACCGGGAAAGGTGCCGCGGTAAGAGCGGGTGTGCTTTCTGCAAAGGAAAACAGGATTGCCTTCTGCGATGCCGATCTTTCCGCACCGATTGAAGAGCTCAACGAACTTCTCACCTATCTGGATAAGGGATTCGATATCGCCATCAGTTCCCGGATCTCTGGTGGTCCGGCGAAGCACGTGAAGCGTGAACTGTTCCGTCGCCTCATGGCAGTCGTCTTCAACCGGTTTGTGCGGTTCCTGCTCATTCGCAAGATTGCCGATACCCAGTGCGGCCTGAAGGCATTTACACGACCAGTTGCTCTGGACCTCTTTGCCCAGCAATCCATCACCGGATTTGCCTTTGATGTCGAACTCCTTTGGCGTGCGCAGCGGGCCGGCCACCGAATCGTCGAGGTCCCAGTCTCTTGGGTCGCCGACCCAGAGAGTCGGATTCGGCCGTGGAGTGATTCGCTGACCATGGCTCGCGACGTCATCAGTCTGTGGTTTCACGAGCGAGTCATCCCCGCCTGGCGCGGAATAGCACACGGCTAGTTGAGCGCCGGCTATTGCCCCCGGCAGAGATCGAGAGACGACCACGGAGTATACTGCCTAATGGCAGATAGGTCGGCAACGGATCGGGATTGTGAGCCTGTGGTGGGACCACGGACGGTAGCACAAGATGGATTCGCGAAGCTACACTGAAGGATGCAAGGGTTGCTTTGCTTCTGACTCGCAATGGCGAGACCGTAGACGCTTATTTCAGGATGACATCGATCGGGGGATCGCTTTCGCGGTTTGACCCGTAGACGATCATTTCTGCCAGGAGACCAAAGGAGACAAGTTGAATCCCGCCAATGACCATGAGGGTACCCAGTATAAAGAGCGGACGGGACCCGATCCATTGACCAAACAGCCAGCCGACCGACAGGTAGGCGACGATGCCAAAGCCAATCAACCCCACGACAACACCTAGCAAGCCGAAGAAGTGAAGCGGGCGAGTCGTATAACGGGTGAGTATCAGGACCGTCAGCAGGTCGAAGAAGCCCCGCGGGATTCGCTCAGCCCCGTACTTCGACCGGCCATACTTTCTCGGGTGGTGCGCGACCTCGATCTCACCGATCCTGAACCCACGCCAACTGGCCAGTACCGGGATAAACCGGTGAAGCTCCCCGTAGAGTCTCATTTCCTGAATCACCACGCGTCGATAGACCTTGAACCCGCAGTTGAGGTCGTGGAGCTTGACCCCGGTCAGCCGGCAGGTGACCCGATTGAAGATGGCCGACAGGAACCGCCGAGACCAGGGATCGCGGCGCGTCGCCTTCCAGCCAGAGACCAGATCGTACCCCTCCTCCAACTTTTGCAGGAACCGGGGGATCTCCTTGGGATCGTCTTGCAGATCGGCATCCAAGGTGATGATCACTTCGCCCCTGGCCTCCCGGAATCCAGCCGTCAGTGCCACGGCTTTCCCCTGGTTACTCCGAAGTCGAATGGCCTTGAGCCGCTTGTCCCCCTCTTGCAGGCATTTCAACGCCTCGAACGAGCCGTCGGTGCTACCGTCGTCCACATAGATCATCTCGCACCGGTCGGCAAACGGCAGTAGGGCCGCTGCCAGCGCAGCGTGCAGTTCGGGTAGGCTTTCGGCCTCGTTGTACAGTGGGATCACCACGGAGAGTTCCGGATGGCCTGCCGTCATGGCACTGCTCCCCTTACCGGTTCAACCGTCAGCCCGCCGCTCCCCCGGAGACGCTGTAATCGCGCTAAGTTCTGCTGGGCCTCGCTGAGGTCGGGTATCCGGGCAAGCGCCGCCCGGAATGCCGCCTCTGCCTCCGCCATCCGACCATCCTTGGCAAATAGGACGCCCAGATTGTTGTGCGCATAGGCATCATACGGGGCTTTAGCCAGCGCCGCCCGAAACTGTTGTTCCGCCTCGGGTACCCGCCCCATTCGCACTAAGACCGTCCCAAGCCACAGATGTGGAATCATCTCGCCTGCGTTCAGCCGAACGGCCGTCTGGAGTTCCCGCTCTGCCCGCTCCAGGTCATCCCGGTCAAAAGCGATCTTGCCGAGGTTGCCGTGAGCGGTCGCGAAATCGGGCTGGAGACGCACCGCTGTTTCTATCTCCTCTTCAGCTCGCGCAATCTCCCCGCGACGGAGGTACGCCGACCCCAGATTATTCCTGGCCCTCGCCGTCTGTGGTGCGACCTGTACCGTCTGGCTCCAGAGGGTCAGGTCATCCCTCCAATCAGTGTTCCGCCAGACCGTACGGAGAGACAAGAGGAGAAGAACCACAGCACCAGCCACATAGAGCGCCGGGGCGGCCTTTGGGTGATCCACCAGCGGGTCTAAGAGCCCCGCAATCATCAGGAAAAATCCAACCGATGGAGTATAGAGGAAGTGCTCGGCCATCATATCATGATGGGGGATGATCTGTGAGACCGGGAGCAGCGCGGCAAAAAACCACACGCCACCGATGGCGACTATTGGTTTGGTCCTCAGGCATCTCAGCACGCCATATCCGAGCGCCGCAAGGATCAGGACAGCCGCTAGTGCTTCTGCGTCCGTCCAGGAGGTAGTGACAGGGAACGCAGAGTAGTCGACATTAAGCGTGAGCGGGAAGATCAACAGCTTGATGTAATGGAGGAAGACCCTGGCCATGGTGAGTCCGGTGAACCAGAGGCTCCCACCATAATAAGTCCGCACCCAAGTCCCGCGAACGAAGAAAAGGACGTAGAAGGCCAGCCCTCCTCCTAGAACAACCAATGGCATGTAGAATAGGCGGGCTTCACGAACAGCGGACCAGGCGCAGGTCCCGATCTCCTGAAGGGTCGGAATACCGGGGGTCGATTCCTTGGCCTGAATCCGGCTGATCAGGTCATAGCCGAAACAGAGTAGCGGCAGGATGATGCCGCTCTCTTTTGAAAAGAACGCCAGCGGGTACACGAGCAGTACGGAGGCGAGGTATCCTGCCCGGCCGGTCTGTCGGTACCGGAGGAACAGATACAACCCCAGTAGAACAAAAAAGCCGGCCAGCACATCCCGCCTGCCGGATAGGTATGTCACCGACTCTGTCTGAATGGGATGAATAGCAAAGAGGATCGCCGTAAAGAGGGCCGGGGTCAGTCGCTTGAACAGGCTCTGGGCAATCAGGAACACAACAACGGCTGAGAGGGTATGATAGGCAATATTGCTCAGATGATAGCCCCACGGGTCGCGGCCGGAGAGGGCGTAGTCGAAGGCATACGAGGCGCTCCGAATGGGGCGGTATGCCGCCCCGCCCTTCAGCAAGCTGGAGAGCTGACCGAAGTGCCCTGACCCTCCAGCGGTCTGCTCAGCAACAATCGTTTCTAGGTCATCGAACAGAAACTCGTTGTGGAGCGAGTTGGCGTACACGAGCCAGGTGATCGCTGCAACGACAAGGACAGGCCACAGGCGTGAAGGCGACCATCGCGTTGCCGTCACGGTTGATCGCGCTTCAGCTCTTCTCTTTTTCATCTCACGGACGGGGTCGCCATCGAGACGGACCTCTCGACCTTGTGCGACCCCTCGCTCCTGGGATGGACTGGGAAAGCGTGTCCGCTCTTCCGCAGGGGTTGATTTTTACTCGTCCCCCGTGTAGAGTCCCAACCACAAAGGGGGGTCATTCCGGTGAGCCGATGCGAATCTGTCTGATTGGTCCGGCATACCCGTTGAGGGGGGGGATAGCCCACTATAATTCTCAACTGGCCTTGGAGTTCGCCACGCGCCATGATACCACCCTCATCTCGTTCTCGCGCCAGTACCCGGCGCTGTTGTTCCCGGGCCGGACACAGTTGGACCAAGGCGCTCCACCAGAAGGACTGACATCCGAAGCCCTCCTCGACTCGATGAACCCCTTCACCTGGAGCCGGGTCGGACGCCGGATCGCCGAACTGACTCCCAACCTCACTGTGATCCACTGGTGGAACCCATTCTTCGCACCGTGCATCGGAATGATCGGACGGTTCGCCAAAAGGAGGTCTCGCACCGCCGTGGCCTTCATCTGTCACAATGTCTTTCCGCACGAACCGTTTCCCGGGGCGCGCGGACTGACCAGATTCGCGCTGGCCCCAGGCGATGCGTGGCTGGTCCATTCTGAAAACGACCGACGAGACCTGGAGTCGCTGACCCTGCAAGGCCAAACCCTTCTGGTCCCCCAACCTCCAGGGAAAGGGTTCGGCGAACCGATCGACAAAGAGGAGGCGAAAAGCCGTCTTGGCCTCTCCGGAAACACCCTCCTCTTCTTCGGTCTGATTCGCCGTTACAAAGGACTTCCTGGGCTGCTCCAGGCGATGCCTCGCATCCTCCAGAGCTTAGACTGTACCCTACTCGTGGTCGGAGAGTTCTACGAGGGGAAAGACCACTGTCTGGAACTCATCGGCAACTTAGGCCTCGCGTCGCGCGTCCGGGTCGTCGATCGCTTCGTTCCAGACAACGAAGTCGGCCTCTACTTTTCCGCAGCCGACTTGGTCGTGCTCCCCTACGAATCGGCTACCCAAAGCGCCATCGTCCCGATCGCCTATGCCTTTGAGCGGCCGGTGCTGGCCACTCGTGTGGGCGGGCTGCCGGAGGCTATCCGTGACGGGGAAACCGGCATTCTCGTCGAACCGCGCAATTCAACCGCCCTGGCAGAGGCGATCATCCGCTTCTACAAGGAAGACGTGGGGAGCATATTTCGCCGGCATATCCTGAAACAGCAACACTTTTCCTGGGGGGAACTGGCTATCGCGCTGGAAGCCGCGGCGACCAGCCACACCTCATACTGAAGCGCGCGAGTCCACTCCAAGGGAACGTCCCGTTTCCCACGCCCGATATCCAGCCGTGCGATCCTCTGCCTGATGGCTTCCCTGCGACTACTGGCGGCCAGAGTGGGTTTTCACTCGCGCCAGGGAATCCTAGTATAGTGTCTCAGCACGAACAGTCATGGTGAGACACTACCATCACACTGATACAGGGCCCACGGGACTATCCTCTCACATCACACCATGAAATCTCTTGCTACTCGCCAATAATAGGTGATTTACCACCTATTGAACTTATACTAGGCCCATTTTCGCACTTGTCAAGAGACTTCTTGGGAAACAGATGGGAAACGGAACAAACATAGTCCCCCCTGCCCCAGCACAATCAGGGACACCGGTGGCAGGCTTGGCAAGAGGACATAACTGCCGTGTTGATGATAGATTTGCTTGCCATCTCTCGCCCTTCTTGCGTATGGTTGTGCTGAGGTTACATGTGTCCCTTTTAACTGGAGAGTTTTACGATTGAAAACGCTTAAATCGGCACTGATCGTTCTGCTGCTGGGGCTGACGACCGCTGCCGTCGTTGGCGTGCTTCTGCTCACGTTCCTCCTACCCACCCTCCTCCAGCAGTTCGCCTGCGCGCCGTATGGGATTCGCTGCGCCGTCGGGCAGGCCAACATCCGCCTCCGCCAGAACCTGACCGCAGACCTCGTGATTGACCATCTCACACTGTTTGACCCGGATGGCCGAGGTGTGGCGCTGCAGGTGAAGCGTCTCGCCACCACGCTGAACATTCCGGCGCTGATCCTCACGCACCAGGTCATGCCGACCGAGGTCCGGATCGAGAGCCCGGAACTGCTGCTCAGGCAGCTCGACGATGGCCGGTGGAATCTAGTGGCGTTGGCTCAGGAGGTACAGCAGCATCTGCGGCCCACCACCCGGCCCACAACATTGCAACTCCCCCGAGCCTCTGTAACCGCCGGAACGCTTCAGATCGGCGGCCATCGAGTCACCGATCTAAATGTGACGCTCGAGCCGAAGCCGGCCCCTTTACTGTTTGAGATGCAGGCGCGGGCCGCCGTCGGTGGACGATCGGTTCAGGTCAGCGGCGCCTTGAAGAATACGCTCGAGGGGCAGATCCTGGCGCAGGTCCAGGAGACCATGCTGCGGGGCGCACTGCGGTTTCGCCTTGATCAGTTGGGTCGCGCCGTGACTATTCCCGAATGGTCGTTCGAGGCGGATGGGGCGATGGCTCGCGGGTCAGCGGCCATTCGATATGCCAACTGGCCGCCCGCCTATATGCTAACCGTCGCGCAGTGGCGGGCAGGTCTCACGGTATTGGCACATCGGCTCTCCTTCTCCGGGCTTGCAGACCTGACGGGCACGATAGAGGGCGAGCCGACTACGCTGCAGGGCCACTGGCTGGAGCTGCCTGTCGGAGAGGTCACGGCCACGCTCAGAGACGGTGGACTGGAGGTCGCTAAGCCGCGATTCGGGGTCACGGGGCTCAGTGGACGTCTCAACCTCTCGTTGCCGGACGGAGACCGCCCATGGAAGGCGGAGATGATGAGCCGATCGATACAACTGCACGCTGCCACCATGGATGGTGCGACAACACTGCAAACCGCTCAGATCGCCGTGCAAGGGATTGGGATATCGGGGCGTGATCTTCAAGGCACACTCGCCATTGGACAGGTCAACCTCACTGGTCGGCAACTGCGCGCACTCAGGGCCAGGTTTGAAATAGACCCTGACCAGGTTCGAATCTCGGAGTTTCATGTTGCCGTTGGTGATGGGAATGTCCGTGGCCACGCCTCGTTTTCGAGGTCTACGCCCCTGCAAGAGACGCGCGTGGCGCTTTCGGTACGCGGCCTCCGCCCGCAGTCGTTGTTCACCCCCACCGAAAAGCCGGCAGCGCGACAAGGAGTTACGCTCGATGCCGACCTCTTCGCAGACGCTACATTCGGCGGATCGCAACCTCCTGCTGCCGGCGGCGCGATGACGCTTCGAGGCCTCTCGCTTAGCCTGGCACGGCAAGCGGCTGAGCCGGTGCCTCTGCTCACGGGTATCCGCGGCGAAGTCGCTTTCACCCTCGACAGGGGCCTGCTGACGATCAAAGAGACGACCCTTCGGATCGACGGAGGACTGACGCTCACCCTCGCAGGCAGTCTGCCGCTCGGCCATAACGACCGCAGCGCGACCCGGTTTCACGTGACCGTCCCCTGGACAGAGGTCGCCGCGCTCCGCTCCCCACTGACCGCCATGACGGGAGGTCGGCCTGATGCAACTCGCCTCACCGGTCAACTTCAGGCAAACCTCGAGCTCATCGACCAGGAATATCACGCAGCGCTTTCCCTGCGAAACGTCGGTATAGAATCGAGCAGCTTCCGTCTGGACAGCGCAAGCGGCGTAATCCCGCTGCGCGGACGGATCGATCAGGGTCCGACTGTACCCCTGCACCAGGTCGCGGCCCAGCAGAGAGCACGCTGGTCCCAGCTCACCAAACGTGAGTATCGCGCGGCACTGGAGAGGTTATCGAACGTGGCGGACCGGACGCCATTCTCGCTGACTATCGGCTCACTCCGCTACGACCCGATCGAGCTTCGCAATATCGAGGTCGCCCTCGCCTCGTCCGGAAACCAGATCGCCGTACAGCGGTTTGTTTTTGACGCCTCGGGCGGGCGGTGGAGCGGCTGGGGAACGGTCGAGCCGCTGGGCGGGGGGATCGCTCTGGCCTTGCTCACGGAGGGACTCAGCCTGCGCGCAATTTGTGATGCCTTTCCGCCGATCACAGGGTATATTAACGGTCGGATCAACGGGATGGCCGACCTCGAGGTTCCGCACTTTGCCCTCGACCAGGCACAAGGCAGCGCGCGATTCTGGGCTGTAGACTCCCCGCAAGAGAAGCGAAGGATCAGCCGCACCCTAATCGAACAGTTGGCGGGACAGCAGATCCGCTATTTCAGCCTGTTTGGAGTAGCTCGCCGCTATAATCGCGGCGTGCTGGAGGTGGCCTTGAAAGCGAGCGATCTGATCTTTCACGAACTTGAAATTTCCCACACGATCCTGGGGTATAAGGATCTGGATGTTCGAGTCTCGCCTGTCTTTAACAGGATCGGGTTAGCTCACCTGCTCGAGAGCATCGGCGAAGCAGCCGAGCGGATCAGAGCCTCGGCCAAGCCGAACCACTAAGCTACAGTCATTGAGGACCGTAGACAGAAGGAGGACGTGGATGCGCCGGTACCGAAAACAGCTTACGATGCTCACCCTGAGCGCTCTATTCAGCTTCGCCGCGTGCGCGGTCATTACGGTCAACGTCTATTTTCCGGAAAAGGATGTCAAGTCGGCCTACAAGTCGCTGGAAGAGGAGCTGCTTCAGCCGGCTCCGAAGAAGGAAAAGAATGCAGCGCCGGTAGAGCCGCCAACGTCCGGCCTGCGGCAAGAGCGGCAAACCCTGCTGGCCGTCATCCGTGCATGGCGAATGACGTTGGTGACCGAAGCCATGGCCCAGGACGATCTCTCGCGGCGGATTGCGCAGGAGATTAAGGGCTATCCTGAGGTAATCGCCGCGTATAGGGGGATCGGGCAGCGACTCGCCCGGCTGAATCAGCTTCGAGATCAGGGATTGGTGGGTGAGGCGAAAGATGGGAAGGCGATCTTACGCGCGAATCCCCCCCAGGTGGGCGAGGCGGAAGCCGCGCTGCTGCAGGAGGAAAACAGGGACCGCGAGGTCGTCATCAACGGAATGGCCAAGGCGATCCTCAAGCTGACCCAGCAAGAAGGAACCCCTGCGAATCTGGCGAGGGTGAGGACGGATGCCGCCGACACCTTTGCGTCGATCCGCCGCGACGCGGCTCACCCGGGCTGGTGGGTACAGCTTCCGAACGGAACCTGGACGCACAAGTAACGCTCGACCCAATTATTTGGTATTGGCCGCTACTGGTCTTCGTACTTGGCTTTCAACTCGGCCACCACATTGGCGTCTGCCAGCGTGGTGGTATCGCCCAGCGCCCGGCCTTCGGCAATATCACGCAGCAGGCGGCGCATGATCTTGCCGCTGCGGGTTTTGGGCAGCTCGGCCGTAAAGATCAGGTCGTCCGGCCTGGCGAAGGCGCCGATCTTCTTGACGACATGCGCCTTGATCTCCGCCTGAAGCTCTGGGGTGGGTTTAGTGCCGTCCCGGATGGTTACAAAGGCGGCGACAGCCTGCCCCTTGATCTCGTGGGTGCGACCGATGACGGCTGCTTCAGCCACGCACGGGTGATCCACGAGGGCCGATTCCACCTCCACCGTCGAGACACGATGTCCCGACACGTTCATCACGTCATCGACGCGACCCAGCAGCCAGAAATCGCCATCCTTGTCCCGACTGGCTCCGTCACCGGTGAAGTAGATACCTTTATAATTCGACCAGTACTGCTTGACGTAGCGGTCAGGGTCGCCCCAGATCCCGCGGAGCATACCGGGCCAGGGCTGACGTAGTACGAGGTATCCGGTCGTGGCTGGTCTGCCGTTCTCATCGACGACCTCCGCGTCGATTCCCGGGAAGGGCTTGGCAGCCGAGCCGGGCTTGAGCGTGGTCATCCCCGGGAGCGGCGTGATCAGGATGTGGCCGGTCTCAGTCTGCCACCAGGTGTCCACCACCGGGCAGCGGCCGCCGCCGATCACCTTCCAGTACCAGACCCACGCCTCGGGATTGATCGGCTCGCCGACGCTGCCGAGCAGGCGGAGGCTGGAGAGATCGCAGCGCCTCGGGTACTCCTCGCCCCACTTCATAAAGGTGCGGATGGCCGTCGGCGCCGTGTAGCAGATCGTAATCCCGTGCTTCTCGATGAGACGCCAGAAGCGATCCTTATCCGGGTAGTCCGGGGTGCCCTCGTACATGACGGTGGTGGCCCCGTTGGCCAGCGGCCCATAGACGACGTATGAATGACCCGTGACCCAGCCCACATCGGCGGTGCACCAGTAGACATCGTTGTTCTGAATATCGAAGACCCACTTGTGCGTGGCAACCACTCCGGTCAGGTAGCCGCCCGTCGTGTGGATGATCCCCTTCGGCTTGCCGGTCGAACCGGAGGTATAGAGGAGAAAGAGCATATCTTCGGCATCCATGATCTCGGGGGCGCATTTGGCCGGGGCGTCCTTGATGAAATCGGTCCACCAGACGTCCCGGCCCGGCTGCATCTCTATGGCCTGCCCGGTCCGCTTTACCACAATCACCGTCTTGACGCCGGGGCACGCCCGAAGCGCTTCGTCGGTGTTCTTCTTGAGCGGCACCACCGCGCCACGACGATAGCCGCCGTCGGCCGTAATCACGAGGGCCGAGTCGGCGTCGAGGATCCGGTCACGGACCGCCTCCGGTGAGAATCCGCCGAAGATCACGCTGTGAGGCGCGCCGATGCGCGCGCACGCCAGCATGGCGATGGCGACCTCCGGGATCATCGGCATATAGATGGTGACCCGATCCCCTTTCTTGACGCCGTGTCGCTTGAGGGCCGCCGCGAAGCGGTTGACCTCACGATAGAGATCCCAATAGGTGAGGGTCCGAGTATCGCCGGGCTCTCCCTCCCAGATGAGGGCGGCCTTGGTGCGCAGGGGGCCGTTCACATGACGGTCGAGACAGTTATAGGCGACGTTCAGCTTACCGCCCGCAAACCACTTAGCGTGCGGGGCCTTCCACTGCAGCACCCGCCTCCAGGGTTTGAACCAGTCAAGGGTCTTGGCCTGGCGCTCCCAGAACCGAACCGGATCCTTTGACGCTTCCTGATAGACGGCAGGCTTCTTGACGATCGCGCGCTTGACGAACGCCGTCGGCGGTCTGAACTTTCGCCGCTCCTTCAAAGGGGCGCTGACAGGAGTATCAGTCCGGCTCGTTCTCCGGGTCACAGAATCCTCCCTTCGTTCATGAACGCTATCCTGCCGATAGCGAAACACTGATGAGTGGACACTGACAAATGAGGCTACGGACCAGACGCAGACGATTGGAGCTGACTGGGGACTGCCACTCCACGCCTTGCAGGATCTGAATGGTTCAGCGACTACCGCACGCGCCGGTAAGGGCAGTCCGAAACTGGGCGATGGTGGCTGCGTAGTCAGGGGTTCCGAAGATAGCGGAGCCGGCCACAAAGGTATCGGCCCCAGCATCCGCAACACGGCGCACGTTCTCTACCTTCACGCCGCCGTCCACCTCTAGGTCGATCGCCTTCCCGATTGCGTCGATTCGGCGTCGCAGGGCGGTGATCTTCGGCAGCACATAGTTAATGAAACTCTGACCGCCGAAGCCGGGGTTCACGCTCATCACCAGCACCAGATCCACTTGCTCCAGCACATAGTCCAGCCAGGCGATGGGGCTCGCCGGATTGAGGGAGACACCTGCCCGGCACCCAAGGCTCTTGATGAGCTGGATAGTCCGATCCAGATGCCGGGTCGCCTCCGGATGGACCGTGATGATGTCGGCCCCGCTCTTGGCAAAGTCTGGAATGATGGCGTCCACCGGCTCGATCATCAGGTGGACATCCAGCGGCTTTGCCGTGTGGGGCCGGATGGCGGCGACCACGGCCGGCCCAATGGTAAGATTGGGCACGAAGTGATTATCCATCACATCGACGTGGATATAATCGGCGCCGGCCGCATCCACGGCGCGCACCTCTTCACCCAATCTGGCAAAGTCGGCGGACAGAATTGACGGCGCAAGCTTATAGGTGGTCATGGCGATTAACCCGGCGACCGGAGGCCGGACTAGTTAATGCGCGGATCGAGTTCGCCCTTGGCGTAGCGGCGGGCCATATCGTCCAGGGAGATCGCACGGATCTTGCTCGCGTTACCGGCGCTCCCCAACTGCTCATAGCGCTGTTTACAGATCTGCCGCATGGCCTTCGTAGCCGCCGTCAAAAACTTGCGCGGATCAAAGTTCTTTTTGTTTTGGGCCAAATCCTGCCGGATGGCGCCGGTTGCTGCCAGGCGCAGATCGGTGTCGATGTTCACCTTCCGCACCCCATGCTTGATCCCAAGCTGAATCTCTTCGATCGGCACCCCGTAGGTCTGCGGCATATCGCCACCAAACTCCCTGATGATCTTCAGCCACTCCTGTGGAACGCTGGAGGAGCCGTGCATGACCAGGTGGGTATCCGGAATGCGCGCATGGATCTCCTTGACTCGCTCCATCACGAGGACATCGCCTTTGGGCTTCTGGGAGAATTTATAGGCGCCGTGACTGGTGCCGATGGCAATGGCGAGGGCATCCACCTTGGTCGCCTTCACGAACCGGGCGGCCTGCTCTGGGTCGGTCAGGAGTTGATCCCGCGAAAGCGTCCCCTCGGCGCCGTGACTGTCTTCCTTTTCCCCGGTGCCGGTTTCGAGGGAACCCAGACAACCGAGTTCTCCTTCCACCGACACGCCGATCGAGTGGGCCACCTCGGCAACATGCGCCGTTGTGGCAACATTGTACTCATACGACGACGGGGTCTTGCCGTCGGCCAAGAGCGAGCCGTCCATCATCACACTGCTAAACCCGGAGCGGATCGACGCGATACACACCCCAGGGGATGCGCCGTGATCCTGGTGGACCACCACCGGGATGTCGGGGTACATCTCCGCCGCGGCCAGAAACAGATGGCGCAGGAACGGTTCGCCGGCGTACTTACGGGCGCCGGCAGAGGCCTGCATGATCACAGGGCTGTCCGTCTCATGGGCCGCCTCCATGATGGCCTGGATCTGTTCCATATTATTCACGTTAAAAGCAGGAACACCGTACCCATGCTCGGCGGCGTGATCGAGTAGCTGTCGCATCGAAACAAGTGCCATGCCTTCCTCCTGTCTCTCTATATGTCTGTATGTCCTATGCCTGTCCTAAATCTCGTGACACAATCTGACCGTCTTGACGTCATCCCGGCAGTGTTCTGCCTGAATGGTGCGTCTCGTTCGGCTCTTGCCGCGCATCACCATCGAGTGAGTCGTCGCGCCGCCGTCCGTATATCGCACACCTTGCATCAACAAACCGTCGGTAATACCCGTGGCCGCGAAGAACACGTCATCGCTGGATACCAGATCGCGCTCGGTCAGAACCCGGTCGAGGTCGAGACCGGCGGCCAGCAACGCCTCGCGCTCGCCGGGTTTCTGAGGAGCGAGCTGCCCCAACATCGCCCCACCCAGCGCGCGAACCGCGCAGGCTGCGATGACGCCTTCCGGCGTCCCGCCGATCCCCATCAGCACATCCACCCCGGAGCCTGGCGTGGCGGCCATCAGCGCGCCGGCTACGTCGCCGTCGGTGCGCGTCAGTACGCGCGCGCCGGCGGCCCGAAGCGCGCCGATCAGCTCAACGTGTCTGGGCTTATCAAGTACGAATACCGTAAGGTCTGCTACGGGCTTATGCTTCGCCTTACCGATAGCCGCCAGCGTCTCGGTCACCGGCGAGGCAAGGCTCAAAGGCGAGAGGGCCTCCCGCGCCTCGCGTCCGACCACCAGCTTATTCATATAAAAGCCGGGACCGGGCGACCACATCGCGCCACGGGGCGCCACGCCGATCACAGCGATCGAATCGGGCCGGCCATGGGCCAGCAGACTGGTCCCCTCCACCGGGTCCACCGCGATGTCCACGGCGGGTCCCCGACCCGTCCCAACTGTCTCACCGTTGAAGAGCATGGGCGCCTCGTCTTTTTCCCCTTCGCCGATGACGACCACACCGTCGATATCGACCGTCCTGAGCATCGCACGCATGGCGTGGACAGCCGCTTCGTCGCCCGCATCCTTTTGCCCGCGCCCCATCCATCGGCCGGCAGCCAACGCGGCAGCCTCGGTCACGCGGACCAACTCAAGCGCAAGATCGCGCCCCAAGCATCCATTCATCACCAATACGCTGCTCATAGGCATCCCTTCAAAAGATGTGAGAATTCACCAAAGGCGAGACGAAAACAACAACGCCATCAGAGGTCGAGAGACCTGAGAAGGCGTGTGACTGTAGCGGAAATATTCCATACACGCTCGGCAATGTCAACTCTTTCTCGAACCCCTTCAACCGGAGCGGAAGCACTGGCTATTTGCCGGTGACAGCAGCGTCTCTGTAGTGCACATCTACCCAGTAGCGTGGCAGGCACTCGCCGGAGGGAAAAATCAGATCGGCTTTGTTAAAGGAGGCGGGATCTTGCATCTCCTCGCCGGCATGGATTCGGCCTATCACAACTGACTGAAGTGGATCAAACAGCGCAGAAAGGTCAAGGATCTCTACCAGGTGACCGGCCTGTTTATCTTTCAGAAACATTTCAGTTCCTCCTTACACCATGAGTACCATCTGTTGTAGTGACTAAAAGGGAGACAGACCAAGCAGCATGACCAGCCAGACGATGGCACAGAAGACAATAACGAACGCCGATGTGACGATCACAAAAAGGACAGGTCCGCTGAGCGAGTGGGTCCCAACCGAAACCGAACTGACATACTGAAGGCGGACCTCCTGATCAGGCCCAATCCGGCCTTGAAGAGCCTTCGCGAATTCATAGGCCTTTTCGCGATGCCACGGCCAGCTTTTCATGATCTCTCGCTTCCCATCGGTGGTGTTCACAATAATAGTTGGGGTACCCTTGAGGAGGCAGTAGCCAAACAGGATAAAGATCACGCCGATAAGAACTATCATCGTGAGTACCCCAATGACAATAAGAAGGATCCCATTGCTGAGGCTGCGGGATGTGACGAATTCGACCGACGCGATATGGCTGAGGGGCGCATCCTCCTCGTCCCCTTCTGTCAACCACCCTCTATTCGGATGGTAGATGACCCGTTGGTCTGTCACTCTTCCGAATATATTGTCAACGTAGGTCGTTTCCGCTTCCGTCTCGGACATGCATCAACCTCCTATCTTCCTGACAGGACCAGCGCCACGCTGAGTCGGTGGCGAACCAATGATTGCGCGTGATAGACTGATAGACCGCTGAACGCTGACAGCCTCATCCTTCGGCGGTTGTAGGATCGATCACCGACCTGATCTCCGACACACGGTTTGCCGGGAAGCCACCTTGGCGGGCGTGCTCCAGAACCATATCGACGTTCGGCGCGATGTAGACACAGTAGACCTTCTCATCGGTCACGTAGCTGTGGACCCACTGAATCTGCGGCCCAAGCTTGCCGAGCACACCGCACGACTTCTGCGAGATAGTCTGAAGCTCCTGAGGCGAAAGCTTGCCCGCCCTGGGGATGTCACGCTCGATCAGATACTTTGGCATCATACATCTCCCTTGAGGTAAGTCCGTTATTGTTGGATGGCAACGGCGAACGGCATCTTTCCAACGGGGACGGTGGCGATCACCTTCTCGGTTGCGACGTCGATCACCGACACCGCATCGCTGCGGCCGCAGGCGACGTATAGGCGCCGCTCGTCCGGTGTAAAGGCCAGATACCAAGCCCGCTGTCCAACAGGAATCTTCTTGGTGATGGTCAGGGTTCGGGCATCGATTACATAGACGGCATTGGTCCGTCCATGCGCCACATAGAGACGGCGGCCGTCCCGCGTTACGACGACCCCAACCGGCCGTTCGCCGACAGGAATAGTCTTCACTACCTTGCGCCTGGCCACATCGATCACCGAGAGGACGCCGGGCTCGGCCTGTTCGCTCGCTACGTAGGCCAACTTCCCGTCCGGACTGAAGGCAATACCCCGCGGGTTCTTTGCGACAGGGATGGTTGCCACCACTTTGAGGGCCGAGGTATCGATCGCCGACAGGGTGCTCGAGGTCTCATTCGAGACGTAGGCGAGGCGACCATCAGGGCTGAGGGCAATCGATTCGGGTTCGGTCTGAACCTCAATGGTGGCCATCACCGTGCCCGTCTTGGTGTTGATCACCGTGACCGTTCCGCCGTTCTCGTTCACGGCGTACAGACGGGCACCGTCAGGACTGAGCGCTACCCCCTCGGGGTCCACCCCAGCGGGCCACGTTTCCACGACCTTACCGGTCTCGGAATCGATGACACTGATGTCGTCGGAATTACCGTTGGCAATATATACGTGACGTCGGTCCGGCGAAATCGCCACTCCTCTCGGTCGTTTGCCTACGGCGATCGTTCGCACAACTGAATTGGTTGTGGTGTCGATGACCGAGACGTCATCGGATTTTTCATTCGTCGCATAGGCTATCGACTCAGCCGAAGCGGCCGACGAGATATGAGCAACCCACAACAGAAGCATGACCACAAGAGCCCATCTGCCCTGGTACCCTCCGTCTCGCATCATGTATTCCCCTTATCCTGTAAAGAATCGTGAGTTTATCCTGCCCAAAACGGACGCAGCAAGCCGCGCCCTTATATTATTGCGGCAATACGAGAATTTCCTATCACACAATCGGCGGGATGTCCACCACGAAGGCAGGTCAGTAAACTGCATGGGTCAAAACGCCTTCTGCGCCATCTGGGTCAGCAGTTCCAATCGTCCCCCGGCGAGCTGCCGAGTCGCCACTGCGACCTCGTGCGTGGCCACAAAGACAGCGTCTGGCCAGTTTGGGCAGATCCTTCCGGGATAGCCACTACGTTTGGCTTCCCTGTCCGGTTGAGTCAGTAGGACAATTCAGGCGTAAGTCCGACACTTCTATGTTGCCAGCAGGACACGACCACGACTATAATTCACTATTGTATCGATACCCTGGAATCAACCCACACACACATGGAGGAGTGATGAGCGTACTCGTAGGCAAGCATGCACCTAATTTTACTGCAACCGCTGTGATGCCGGATGGCAGCTTTAAGGAGAACTTTCGGCTATCCGACTATTGGGGCAAGTATGTCGTGTTGTTCTTCTATCCCCTCGACTTCACCTTCGTCTGCCCCTCAGAGATTATCGCCTTTAACCACCGCGTGGCCGAGTTCAACAAGCGCGGCGTGCAGGTGATCGGTTGCTCCGTGGATTCGCATTTCACCCATGCCGCCTGGCGCGGCACCCCTGTCAACAAGGGCGGCATCGGTCCGGTAGGCTATCCGCTGGTGGCCGATCTCACCAAAGACATCGCCCGCGAATACGACGTACTGCTGCCGGGCGGAGTGACCCTGCGCGGCTCCTTCCTGATCGACAAAAACGGCACTGTCCAGCACCAGGTGGTCAACAATCTGCCGCTCGGACGCAATGTGGATGAGATGCTTCGCATGGTGGACGCGCTCCAGTTCACCGAGACGCATGGAGAGGTCTGTCCGGCCGGGTGGACGAATGGAGCCAAGGGGATGCGGCCTACCGCTGAAGGGGTTGCGAGCTATCTGGCCAACGAGGCGCAGAAGCTGTAGCGGAGCGATAATCGGGGTGGTCGTGTCCTGCAGGTTGTGTAGTTGCCGCCTGCACCGACCACCCCTTAGATCGTTTCAGTGCGCCCTTACGACCCCACGTTTTCCTTGACCTCACCTGACGCTTCCAACTTCCTGTTTACGCGAAAGCATCTCATTCATCCTTACGGCTGCAGTCAAGAAATCTGAGGGAACCCGGTTGAAGGAACATGCGGTGATGATCCAGGTCAAGCGTGTCTACGAACCACCGACGCCGGACGATGGGACCCGTTTTCTTGTGGACCGACTCTGGCCTCGAGGAATAAAGAAGGAAGATCTACGAGTTGATCAGTGGGTGAAGGAGGTGGCCCCCAGTGATGCCTTGCGCCTCTGGTTCGCTCATGACCCCGGGAAGTGGAATGAATTCCGGCGCCGCTACTTCGCCGAGTTGAACAGTAAGCCCGACGTCTGGCTGCCCATTGTGGACGTAGCGCGACAGGGCAACGTCACCCTGCTCTATAGTGCCAGGGACACTCAGCACAACAATGCCGTAGCCCTGAAGGAGTATGTGGAAAAACGGCTGGCGGCCAGGGGAAGGTGATGAACATACACGATCGCCCTCATGTGGTGATCGTCGGCGCTGGGTTCGGGGGCCTTTATGCTGCGCGGTCTCTCAAAGATGCAGATGTCCGGATCACGGTGATCGATCGGCGAAATTATCACCTCTTTCAGCCCCTATTGTATCAGGTCGCGACTGCAGGCCTCTCTCCTGCCGACATCGCCTATCCCATACGCAGTGTCTTGAACAGACAGAAAAATACGAGGGTATTTCTGGCGGAGGCGACTTCAATCGATGTCAACGCCCGCAAGGTAATCCTGCAGGACGGCGAGACCGGCTACGATTATCTGATTCTGGCAGCAGGCGCATGTCATTCTTACTTTGGGCATCCTGAGTGGGAGATCTACGCGCCGGGGCTGAAGGGCGTGGATGACGCGCTGGAAATCAGACGCCGCATTCTGCTCGCCTTTGAAAAGGCTGAGCGCGAAATGGATGAGGTCAGGCGGCGAGCCTTACTCACGTTTGTCATTGTGGGCGGTGGGCCGACTGGTGTGGAACTGGCAGGAGCGATCGGCGAGATTGCATGTCAGGTGATGGTGGGAGATTTTCGCGCGATCAATCCACAGGACGCGCGCATCATTCTGATTGAAGCCGGACCGCGGGTTCTTCCGTCATTTCCCGAAGATCTTTCCACCAAAGCCGAGGCATCACTGAAAAGACTCAGCGTGGACGTACGGAAGAATTCCCCGGTGACGACGATCCAGCCGAATGCCGTTGTGATCGGCGACGAATACATCCCTGCCGCAACGGTGCTCTGGGCCGCGGGGGTCGCAGCTTCACCTTTGGCTCGATCGCTCAGGGTGCCGCTTGATCGCGCAGGCCGGGTTCTGGTGGAACCGGATCTGAGCATTCCCGGCCATCCAGAAGTGTTTGTGATCGGCGATCTGGCTGCATTTGTTCACCAAGGAGGCTGCCTGTTGCCGGGCTTGGCCCCTGTTGCGATTCAACAGGGGCGCCACGCGGCCCTCAACATCCTGCGGAGGTGTCGAGGACTGCCCAGCGAAGCATTTCGCTACGTGGACAGGGGAACCCTGGCCACCATCGGGCGGGCAGCGGCCGTCGCGAATTTCGGGACGGTTAAGCTGTCTGGCTTCCTGGCCTGGATTGCCTGGATATTCATTCACATCTTTTTTCTCATCGGCTTTCGAAATCGTTTCATTGTGTTATTCGAGTGGGCGTGGGCGTACGTAACCTGGCACCGCTCTGCGCGACTGATTACGGGCGGAAGCAACAGGATATCTCACGTCTCCCTGTAGATGAGTCACCACGACGGTGGAAGGACTTTGTGCCCAAGACGCAAGCTAATGCGATATGCCGAGTTCCGCTCTGGCTTTATCTGGACATCGCTGACAACAGCGATCATCGGGGGATTTGCGCTCGGCGCCTACCTGGCCGTGATGATCGGCTACGGCTTTCCCGCGGGACAGGGCTTCTACGCTCTTATCCAAACGCACGGCCATCTGCAACTCATCGGATGGGTAGGAGTATTTATCATGGGCATCAGCCTTCATTTCATTCCCCGGCTGGCCAGCTTCCCCATTCCTCACCCTGAACGGATGAACCAGATCCTATGGTTGATGATTCCGGGGCTTCTGCTCCGGGCGGTCGGAGGGACGGTCCTTGCCTCTCTCGAGGGTAGTCCGATCTTCGTTCCCCTCAGTTGGCTGGTCGTTGCCTCGGGGGTCCTGGAGGGCAGCGCGATCGTCCTGTACGTGTTACTCCTGATTGAGACCATGCGCGGGAGCGATAAGACCAAACGGCTTCCGGCGTTGAGCGCGGTCAAGCCGTATTTCGGCATGATGGCGGTCGGCTGGGTCTTCTATGCGGGTCTCAATCTATTCTTGGTGCTTCATATGGCGCTGAGCGGCACTATGACCGTGAATACTGCCTGGAATGAGTTTGCTATTACCACCTTTATGAGTCTCGTGCTTCTGCCTGTCGCCTTCGCCCTCTCGGTTCGCCTCTTTCCGCTGTACTTGGCCTTGCCGGCTCCGGATTGGCCGGTCTATGGGATTGGATGTATGTATCTGCTGGCCGTGTGTCTGCAAGTAATCCCCGCGATGCCCTCCCTGGCGGGGTTCGCGCCGGATGTCACCAGGCGGGTTGTCGCCCTGGGAATGCTACTGAAGGGGGGCGTCATCCTCTGGTTCGTGTGGCAACTGGATCTGCTCACTCGCCGCCGTCCCCTTGGTCGTCATGCCCGCTTTCTTGACGCTGGACCGGACCGCCCGCCTACGCGACCGGGCCTGCCGGATTATGGAGAGTTCGGCCGGTTCGAACGTCTGGTCTATGCCGCCTATACGTGGCTCGTTCTCGCCGCGTTGGTCGAACTCCTGTGCGGTGCGGCCATCTTGCTCGGCTATTCGATCCCGATCGGCGCGGATGCGATCCGCCATATGTATCTGCTTGGCTTCATCACTCACCTCATTTTCGGTGCGTCCGTCCGGATGCTGCCCGGCTTCATCAAGAGGAAACGGGTAGCCAGTACTGCATTAGTCGATGCCACCTTTTGGTTGGGCAGTACGGCAGCGGTGTGTCGCGTGGCGCCTTTACTTCTGCCGTCCTGGTTATTCGATCTGCTTCCAGTGGGCGACCTACTTGCTCAAACGATCTTTGCAATTTCGGGAGTATTTGGGTGGGGGGCCGTCCTGTGCCTGGCGACGAATTTGCGGCAGACGGCGGACGCCCCGATGAAACAGCTCTCAGGACGCCACTGGACAACACCCATCGGCTACCCCCAATCCGGACAGCGTCCTGAAGGCGGAGGGCTATCGTGAGCACTGAATCGGACATCATCGGTGATGTGGAGCGGCTCTACCTGGTGACTAAGAATGTGGGATCACACGAAACAGGAAGAGTGGAAAGGAGGTCATCATGAGAATGAAGGGCACGTTGATTGGAATCTGCGTGGGCGTGGTGGGAATGATCGCCATCGGGTTCCTCGGTCACTCCGCTGCCGTTGAACCCCACAAACCCTCAACCGACACGCGACAACGACTGGTCCTCGCCCCGGCCCAGCGAGATATGATTCTTGCCGAGATGCGCCTGATGCTCGTGTCTGTAGGCGGCATCGTGCAAGGCCTAACGGCCAATGATCTCCCTGCGGCGGAGCAGGCGGCCCGCGCGTCGGGCATGGCGGTAGCCGTCGACGTTGATCCACAGATCGAGAAACTGCTGCCTCAACCGTTCCTGAAACTAGGCATGCAAACCCACATGGGGTTCGATATGCTTGCCGACCAGATGAAAGCCGGTGGCAGCCACGCCGAGCTTCTCCGTGGGCTGGCGAAGCTGACCGGCAACTGCGTGGCCTGTCATGCCACGTATCGGCTCGACGAAGTCCGCTAATCCTGCCGTCGTCGCCCCGATCATCTATTTTCGGATTAGAGATCGGCTGGCGGCAAGAGACCCGAGCTGACTCAGGTCGGCAAGTTGTCCCAATGAGCGCCGTCTGCAGCGGTCTTGAACTACCTGATATCTGGATCGTCGACCACGGCCTGGACGCGGGAGGGGCGGGACAAGCGCTTCCCTATGTCACTGCGGTCGCCGGGTTGCACTCTGAGAAATATTCTCACGCTAAGGTCATTAAGTAGCTTCAGAATCAGTAAGGCATACACAGTCAGGCCCTGCACTTGATGTATCTGTTGGCTAACCTTTCGGCCTAGCCCCACACAAGTTCCGGCGCCCACGTCAGTCGGGAGATTTCTGCCGATCTGGTCGGTTAGAAGAACGTCGCCCGCTCCCTGGCCCACCCACCCGCTGCGCCTCGGCGTTAATGCGCAGGGTTAATGTCGTCTTTTCGGAAGACTCCAGCCCGAAGATCTCAATGATACAGCCCCTGATGTGCTTCTCCGCCGCTACGAGGAAGAATAGCCACGTAGCCTGGTCGGATCGGCTGTTGGCGGTACCGGTCAAATTGATCTTAAAGTTGTTAAGGAAATTGACGATATCCATTGTATCCGCTTACGGACTCACCACGAGGACAGCGCAAGCGTCCTTGCTGGCGGTATGCCCCTCGCTAGCCCTCACTGCAGGCGCATTCGGGGCGAGAGGGCCCAACCATACTGAGTGAGTCGCGCGTTAGCACCCTATGTGCAAGCTCAAGGGTGACTTACAAGGAAGGAGGTGGGAGTCTTAGGACTTGGCGGACAATCGAGTGCAGTTTGAGTACCTGGTTCTTAGCCCATGCCACGAGCCAGCTCGAGCCCATGAAGAGGAGATAGTAAGGGAAGCGTTTTACATGCGTAACATTATCGTAAACGAAAGGAGATTGAGGCCATGGTGTACAACAACAAGGTATGGTTCGGCGCAGCAATAGCCCTTCTGGGTACTCTGACGTTCATGACGAGTGCCTTCGCAGTCCCTCAGGCGTCACAGCGCGACGCCTTGCCGTCGCAGACCCAGGTACGGACTGCCTTACAACCCGCAATGACTACAGTTGCTTCTTTCAGTAGGAACAACGCCGATCAGTCCCTGGGAAATAGACAGTTCAACGACCCGATTGCGGCAGCCTACCGCAGGACACTCGAAGATTGGAGTAAGGTTGTAACACGATAACCGCCTCAAGTCTGTAGTTACCTCGGATGAATCTGGTAATGTCATGGCCCGAGGAAGCGGCCCAAGTCTGACTCCGACCGGGCCGCTTCCTCGGGGTGACATTCACGCTGCTCGGATTAGCGCTGGCATCGAGTGGAGGTGGACCTGCAAGTCAGTTTCGGTCGTGGTCACGGCGACTAGGGTAACTATTCCCTCGTGATTAGTCGAGGGCTACCCGCGTCAATGCAGGTCGGTGTAGGAGAATAGCCGATACACAATCGTGTTCGGCTCGTTCATCCCCCGGGGGGAGTGGTAGACGGCGATCGGCGCGCGGAGCTCATCGGCGAACTTTTGCAGTTCGACGTTCCACGGGCAGGCGCGGCCCAGTACTGACATCATATCCTCAATCTCGTTGCCGGCGAGGCTCCCAATGGCTTTACTACCCCACGTACTCTCCACCAGCCGGACACATTGATACCGCTACTCCTTTCTAAAGGGGGTGGGGTAGACAAATACGGCGAGTTAGATACGGCCTTGATAGCTAACCAGTCGCTGTTTTTTGTCTACCCAACACGCCTGCCTTAGAAGGTTCAATCCGGACCCTCGCGCATGTTCTCCTTCCTACGTCTCAGATCAGTCCTGTTCTCACGGCTAGTCTACAACTCGACTTCTACATCTTCACCGAACTATTACACCCGATGAATCGCTCGCAGCAGTAGGGTTCTTACTGTCAGTAACAAGTCCAGATGGCCGTTTCTCCAAGTTTCCCTTGACATCCCCTACTGCTCCTGGTGTATGTTTTTATTAAGGCAGGCTGGCACGTCCCCTTGGCACGGTGGCCCCACCTGGGCTCCCAGGCCCCTCGATTGACCTGATATATCGCCGACATGCCCCCTGATGCTTCTAGCTTCCTAAGTTATTCGAAGCGCCAGTCGACGATGGCTGTATCGCCAAAAGGACTTGTAGTAAGGCGATGACCTCGAATACCGACACCAGGCAGACTATCATTGCCGCGAGACCGGCGATAAGATAGGTACTGTTATAGACGGTGTTCACCCAATCATTGCACAGATTCTGTACGATGAGCCGCTAAATGGCCGCACACCAGTTCACAAGCGCAACGACGGTTGACGATGTCGTGCATGCCGATCCGGCCCTCAGCCGGGTCCTGAATGCGCACGGGATCGACACATGCTGCGGAGGCAGCGCCACGCTCGCCGAGGCCGCACACGTACGCGGTATCGATCTTGATAAATTGCTCGCGGCCTTAAACGGAGATAATGAGCCGCGTGAGCGGTCCGTTGCCGTTGCGACAGCACCTACGGATCGTTGTGCCGCACCCGCCTGTGAGGCAGCGGCGCCGTCTGCGCCGCTGCCACGCGCTGCTGTCACAGTCCCCGCAGCGCCACGGCCGACGCGCTACGTCCGGTTCTTTACTGCCAGCCTACTTTTCGCGCTCACCTTCGGTAGCACGCTCGGCGCACTGACGCTTGCCACGTTGACGCTTCCCTGGAGCTTCATCGGCGGGCTGCCGACGGACTCCGCCAAAGTGGCGCACGGATACGCACAAGTCTTCGGCTTCGCCGCCTTGTTCGTCATGGGTGTGGCTTACCATGTGATACCGCGCTTCAAGGGAGCGCCGCTTGCTGCGCCGGGCGTGGCCTCAGCGTCGTTCTGGCTCCAGGCAGGTGGCGTATTGGCGATCACCCTCGGCATACTCGCCGGGCCGCCAGCAGTTGGACCAATACGGCTCATGGGGGCTCTTGCGCTGCTTGCGGCGGCATCCAGCTTCGGATGGGTCGTGCATCACAGCCTGGCTGCCGGCGCGCCGACACCCGAGCGATTCGAGCGTTATCTGCGCACCGGCTGCGCATGGCTGGTGATTGCGGCCGCGTTGGCCGTCGTCACGGCATCCGGCATTGGTTCGCTCCAACCGGCGGTGTGGGAAACGGCACTGTGGGGTTTTGGCGCCTCGTGGATCCTCGGTATGAGTTTACGCATCGTGCCGGTCTTTCTGGGCCTGCCACCGCTTTCTCAACGCACGAGCAGCGTACTGTTCGCCTGCTATCAATTGGCGGTGTTGGCCTGGGTAAGCGTGGCTGTCATTGAAACGTGGGCACTGCTTCCAATCGCACGCGCGCTTGCCGGGGCAATGCTGGGGCTCGCGGTGGGGGCGTTCCTCCTGCGACTTGGTATCTTCGGGCCATGGGAGAATCGGCCTACAGTGGGCGACCGCGGCTACGAAAAGTTTATGGTGTCCGCCTATGCCTGGTTGCTTGTCGCGCTCGTGTGTACACCCGCTTGGAGTGCCGTGGCGGCACTCGCGGGTAGCTCAACGCCAGCGCTGGTTCTGGACTTCGGCCGCCATGCGTTCACCCTCGGCTTTCTGACACAGATCATCGTCGGCGTCGCCGCGCGCCTCGTCCCGGTATTTGTCGGTACGCCGCTGTGGAGCACGGGGTGGCGAGACGTGACCTTCTATCTGCTCAATGCGGCTGTGGTGGCGCGCGGCCTCGAGGTGCTGGTCGAGGTGGCCGGCCTGTCCGAAGCGTGGGCGTATATCTCTATCTCCGGTCCGCTGGGCGTGGGAGCGTTTGCCGCTTTTGCTGTCAACGTGTTCATGACCATGCGCGTGCAGCCGCCGGCCTCGGCATCCGTACCGACGGGAGGAGAACCGACGGCAGACAACCTTGTTGCCGACCTCCTCACCATCCCAGGCGCCCTCGAACTGCTCGTCAGCCGCGGTTTACGCCCGCTCCAGAACCCGGAGATGCGTAAGGCGATGGCCCCCACTGTGACCCTGCGACAGGCGTGTCGGATTCATAACATAGAACTTGAGCCGCTGCTGGCCGAATTGTACAAGCTGGCGGCGATATCGCGTGAAGCGTAAAAGGAGGATACAACCGTTATGAGCATGGACAAGCCAAAGCCACGTGAACAGTTCACACTCTCGTTGCGAGTACGTCCCGAACCGATTATGGTCCGCGACCCCTTTCTCGAATTTCTGGGACTGGTCGGTCCTGAAGAACCGATCGCGGTCGGCTTTGAAGAGCTGGTCAAGGCGGCAGGCCATATGTGTCCGACTGTGGCGGGCGCATACCTCGTCTTGCGGCATGGGCTGAAAGCCCTGTATGGTGATGAGCCGGCCGTCCGCGGCAACGTGCAGGTCACAGCCTACGGCGGACCGACGGATTTCGGGTATGGGCCGATCGCGCAACTGGTGAATCTGGTCATCGGCGCCGCGTCTGAGACCGGGTTTGGGGGGTTGGGGGGCGGGCGCTTTCGCCGGCGCGACCTCTTCATCTTTCGAAGCGATGATCTGCGCCACTGCGAGTTCGACTTTGCGCGTCTGGATACGGGGCGTTCCGTCCATGTGTCATACGAGCCGAACGTAGTGCCGACACCCAAAGAACTTTCCGCCGCTATCGGTCCAGCGCTCTCGAGCGGTGATGCCGCTTCTGTCGCTCGTTTCCGCAGCCTCTGGAATGGGCGCGTAGAAGATATCCTCGAGGCCGACGCACGCGTCGTTCGCATACAGGCTGCCGAGTAATGACTAAGGGAACGAAAGATCAGTGGACTGCGGGGATCATCGTGCCCGCTCCCTCAGGACAGGTCAGGCGGAGGGCGTAAGGCGACCGGGACCTCGATGACCGTCAGCCGGTTTCGCGTGAGCGCCTTCTCAACGACCTTACTGATCTGCTCAAGCGAATCGACCCGCTCCGCGTCGGCTCCAAACGACCTCGCCAAGGCGATGAAGTCCGGGTTCACGAGCGCCTCGTCGCCAAACAGATGCCCTTCTTTCCGTTGGCCGTAGTCCACAATACCAAAGGCATGGTCGTTAAAGAGTAAGACGACAATAGCGACCCGGTATTTGACCGCGGTGGCCAACTCCTGACACGAAAAGAGAAACCCACCGTCGCCGCACAGCGCCAGGACCTGACGATCAGGCTTGGCGAGCTTGGCGCCGATGGCGGACGGCAGCCCGAACCCGATCGTCCCGCTCCCCATCGCCCAAAGGAATGTCCTGGGTTCGAAGACCTCGAAGTACCGACGCATCCAATAGGTTGCAACAGTGGAATCGTTAGCCACAATGGCGTCGCGTTTCATCACATGCCTGATATCATTGAGCAGCTTCACCTCGGCCGGGTATTTCACTTTCACGCTTTCCAGGGTCTGCCTTTTGACCCTGATAACCTCTGACCGCTCGAAGCCTTGTGGGCATGACGACTGTTTGTCAAGCTCTCCAAGAATACGCTCTAAGGTTATGCGAGCATCTCCCGCCAGCTCAACGACATGGTGACCTTGAATGTCCGGATGGGTCTTGGCGAACTGTTGCGCGTCTATATCAATCCTGACCCATTGCGGCGGGAGTCTCAAGGACCATCTGCCGGTCGATCGGTTACTGAACCGTGTGCCGACCACGATGGCAAGATCGGCCTGTTCGAGTAACGGCTGAACGGGTCCCTCCGTCCCCAGATTTCCAAGGGATAGGTCATGAGCCTCCGAGAGCACCCCTTTCCCTTTGATGCTGGTGAGCACTGGGGCGTTGAGCCGCTCAGCCAGTCGTTCAATCGCTTGGCCCGCCCCTGAGGTGATCGCGCCACCCCCGGCATAGATGACAGGCCTCCTTGCCCTGGCGATCCGCTCGACTGCTTCTGCCAGCTTCTGTGCGTCTGGAAGGGTTGGCGTGCGCGCAACAGGCTGATACGCGAATGGGGTATCAAGCTTCGCGTTCAGGACATCCACCGGAACCTCGAGGCCATAAGGTCGCGGTCGTTCGTTTTCCATCCTGGAGAAGATCGTCTGGAGGCTTTGAGGAATGTCTGCGGGTGCCGTCACGTCATAGCAGGCCTCTGTCACATTCGAAATCAGACGATGCTGGTTCTTGACCTCATGAAGGTCGCCCCATCCACGCTGCAGATGCGCTTGCTCGATCTGACTGACGATAAGCAATACCGGTGAGGAACTGCAATAGGCTTCCTGTATCCCGACCATGGTGGCGGCAGCGCCAGCCCCTGTCCCGGCCAGCACAATCCCGACTTTGCCGGTGACCCGCGCATAGGCGTCCGCCATGAACGCCGCAGATTGCTCATGACGCACCTCGATAAATCGAATGCCTCGTCGCTTGACGGCATCTGCCACAGCGGTAATATGCAGGCCACGTATGCCGAACAGCAGCTCAACCCCTTGAGCTTTAAGGCATTCGGCTACCGTCTCTGCGCCAGTCATCCCGCACCTCCATTACCTCCACCCTCGTCTTCTCCTCCTCAGATGGGGAGAGGACGGGTGGGGGGCTTTCGAGGTAATCTTTAAGAGGGGTAGAACCCATCCTGTTGCCTTCACGAGGCGCCTCGGGAAGGGTCGCCACCTACTTGATCTGCCTGATGGCGGCATCCAGGATCATAATGGCCTGGTCCACATCCTGCTGGCTGATAATCAGTGGGGGCATGAACCGGATTGTCTGAGGTGGGATCGGGTTCAGCAGCAGGCCCCGCTCGCAGCAGGCCTTGGCCATCGCCAAGGCTACCGGCCTGGTGAACTCCATCGCCAGGAGCAGGCCGCGGCCCCGAACCTCCTTCACAATATCCCACTCCTCTTGCAAGCCCAGGAGCCGCTCCCGGAAGTAGCTTCCCACCCGTACCGCGTTGCCCGGCAGATCTTCCTTCATGATAAACCGCAAGACCGCACCGGC
>NZ_JAQUOY010000012.1 GCF_028716865.1 Candidatus Methylomirabilis sp.
CCTTTCGGGGGCTGCGCCGGTGGTATGGCTGACCAGGGGCCCCGCCGGCGCGGGCGCCCCGATATCGCGCCCGCGCGACGGTGGGGACGGCAGGGCGGATGTGTTACCCATGTTTGACAGGACTACACCCAGGCGAGTCCGATGCATCGACTCCTTGCAGCTCACGGACAAGCACGAGGTCGCGTTCGGCAGGGGTGCAGTGTTGTCTGGCCTCTTCTCATACGGCTAGCACGTTACCGAACGTCTTCGACCCATAACAGGTACGGTGCAAGTGGGCCCCTGTTAAGGCTGGCATACAGGCGCCGGTCAGAGGTGACAACCTGGCAACGCCTGCTTATGGCTAGGGCTAAATATAGGCAGTCGTAGACACTTCTGCCAAACTGCGTTGCGATGTCCAGAGCGGGGTCGATGAGGCCAAAGGAAGGAATCGTCTTGATTGGGAAACGCCTGACGTCTTGCAAGAGGTCGCGGGCTTCTTCGGCGGTGAGCTCACCGGTCCGGGATTTCTTCCAGAGCACATTCCCGAGTTCAGCCCACAGCAGGTCTGGGGCGAGAAGATCGTTGCGTTCTGTAAGAACACGGCGAGCTGGTACACTGTGTAGCTCGGGGAGCAGCCATTTCACGACGATGCTGGCATCCACCACAAGCGGCGTCACCGCTGACGATCCTCCCGGAGGATCCTGGCGCTGTCGCTGAAACGTTTGCCGGCGAATCGCCTCTGCCACTTCTCGACGATGGCTGACACCTCGTTGGCAGGCAGCGTTGCTGCTTCCTCCAGGACGATCTTGACTTGCCCCTGAAGGGATCGTCCATGCTGCTTCGCAAGGGCCTTCAGGCGCTTGATCGTCTCCTCATCCAGGTTTCTTACTGAGAGCTGTGGCATGTCTACCTCCTCTGCGGTCACCCGTTGCAAGCAAATTGCATGCACAATGCTAGCACAAGGAGGGAAGTCGCAGCAAGCACTACGGCGTAATCACCGGGCCAACTTGAAACTCCAGCCATAGCGGTTCGCATCGCACTATATCATCGTTAAACACCTTGGAGGGTTTAACGAGCGGTGTGCCAGGAAAGGCAGGAATACAACTGGAGTGAGTGAGAGGAATGATCGGGACGGGGTGCTTGGACAAGATGCCGAAGCTCACCAGATGCATAGTTCGCAGAGTCAGCGACAAGATCCCGCTGACGCACTTGGTGAGCTTCGGCTGAAACCTGCCATGCACATCTCTCGCTTAGAATTGGATCTGCACCTCGGCAATCCCCTCGTGCACCAGCTCGCCGTGCGTGCTATTGCTCACACCGATCGTATTCCGACCTGGCCGGACGTCGGTGAGGAGGTAGTTCGCCCGCAACCGAACGCTGGGGTTGACATACCAGTTCAGGCCGAGGGTGCCGGACCGCATCTCCATCGGCTGCTCCTTGGTGGCCGTGGCTGGCGCCGTAAAGGCGCCCGTGTTGTCATCGACCCGCAGATGCTCGTAGCGGCCGATGGCCAGCAGGCCGCTCCGCTTATTACCGAAGATCCAGTAACCAAGCGACCCGTAGCCACCCTGGATGATGAGGTTGTCGAGATTGCTGCCACCCGCGCCCAAGGCGTCACGCTCTTGAGAGGCGTAGGCGTACTCCCCCTTGATGATGAATGGGTACAAGTCGAAGACGAGATCGCCGCCGCCGGTCACACGGTTGCCGTTGATCAGGAAGCCGTTCTGTGACGTGCCGGCCCCGTCACCCCCAAATTTCCAGCCGGTCGCCTGGGCCGGGTTAAAGCGGTGAAATGAGGTACCACTGACCGACGTCGTCGTACTGTTTGCATCGGTCGCACCCTTCCCATTGACGACCCGGAAGGTGCGATGATCGGCATTCAGCCCGATGGTGAGATTGCCAAAGGGCATCGGAGGGGCAACGGTCACGCGACCGGTGAACTCCTTGTCGCCGTCATTGTCGATGCCGCCCTTACATTGATCGATCCGGCCGCAGCCGTTATAGATTCCCACTCCATAGTAGACGGGTAGCAGGTTGGCGAGTTTCAGCGTACCCTCGACGGTGGCGCCCAACTGCTGATCCGGGGACAGCGCCTTAGAGATAACCGACCGCTCGGCGAAGTCCAGGTCGCGGGAGGTGGTAATCATCTCGAGGCCGAATCGAGGCTTGTACTGTCCGACGGTCACCTTGGCCCACGGGGCATACGTGTAGCTGCTCCAGGCCTCTTCGAGCCGCACACCGCCTGTACTATTTCCGGCGGAATCGGGGACCCCACCGAAGGAGAGCTCCGGCTCGATGAAGAAGCCGAAGTCGTTGAAGACCTGGCCGCTCACGATGATCCGGGTGCGGCGCTGCCTGAAGGTGCTCGGGCTGTGCCGCGCGATCCCGGCGGCCTTGTCTGCAGCGTTGAACTGCTCTTCCTGTCGCGCCCCTTCCGTGATGAACCAGGTCTGCGTGAATCCGCGCAAGCTCAGGTTAAACTGGCCATCGGCGGACTTCAGGAAGAACCCCTTGCCGGGCTCATACCCGGTGAGCAGGGATGAGGCTGCGGCCTCGGCAGCCTTCTGCTCCACCTCCATCACGCGCCGGTCGATTTCTGTCTGTTGCGCGGTCCGGTCTTGCCGCAGCCGGTTCATCTCCTGTTGCAACTGCTGCAGCGACTGCCGCTGTGTCTCAAATGCCTGCTCGAGTTCCGTGAGTTTATCGGCCCACGCCCCAACCGGGGCAAGCAGCAAGGCGCTACCCAGGACGGCACCACGAACCCACCAGCCTCTTTGCGTCATGATTCTCCTCTCTCTGCGTCGTTCGGAAGTGAAGTACGCATCATCACTTCCAGCACCTCCAATAGCGCCGGTATCGTTGTATTGTGGTCAAGATAGTTCATAGAGTGACGTATTCTAGCTTTCGACAGGAGAAAGTGCAAGGTTTACATGCTTCCGACTCGATCACACAACTCACCATGAAGCCACGGACCGCTGGCTTGCGAAGACCTTAAGCATCCAGTATAGTGTGGGCATAGCGGGCCGACAAAAACTGGATTCCGGGTCAAGCCCGGAATGACAAACTTGTACGTGCGGGATGCAGATGACTGAAGTATCAGATCGAACGACAGAGCTTGAGCAGATGGTGCGGCGTCGTATCGTCATCCTTGACGGCGCGATGGGTACGATGATTCAGACGCACAAGCTGGAGGAAGCAGACTTTCGTGGGCGCCCGTTTGCCGACCACTCTTGCGACCTTAAGGGCTGCAACGACCTGCTGTCCATCACGCAGCCGGTCATCATTGAGGCGATTCATCGTCAGTATCTGAAGGCCGGCGCCGATATTATCGAAACCAATACGTTCAATTCCACGTCGATCTCGATGGCGGATTATCGGTTGGAATCGCTGGCCTATGACCTGAATGTTGCCGGCGCGAGCGCAGCGCGCAAAGCTGTTGAGGCAGTCATGGCGAAGGACCCGAGCCGTCCTCGCTTCGTGGCCGGCTCGATGGGTCCGACGAATCGCACGGCGTCGATGCCGTCCGATATCCAGAACCCCGCCCATCGCGCCATTACCTTTGATCAGTTGGTCGCGGCCTATACCGAGCAGGCCCGTGGCCTCCTGGACGGTGGAGTAGATCTCTTATTGGTCGAAACGGTCTTCGATACGCTGAACTGTAGGGCCGCCCTGTTTGCCATCGATCAGTACTTCGAGAAGGTCGGTCGATGCGTGCCGGTCATGGTCTCGGTGACCATTACGGATCGCAGCGGGCGCACGCTTTCCGGGCAAACCGTGGAAGCCTTTTGGAACTCTATCGCCCACATGCCCGTACTGAGCGTCGGAATCAATTGCGCGTTCGGGGCGAAGCAGATGCGCCCGTTCCTGGAGGAGCTGGCTCAGATTGCGCCGGTCTTTCTCAGTTGCTATCCCAATGCCGGCCTGCCCAACGCGTTCGGAGGATTCGATGAGACACCGGCCATCATGGCGGCCGATCTCAACGACTTTGCGAAGAACGGCTGGTTGAACATCGTGGGCGGCTGCTGCGGGAGCACCCCGGCCCACATTGAGGCGATTGCAATGGCAGTGCAGGACTGTCAACCGCGCATTCCCCCTCACCCGCAGCCGCACACCCGATTAAGCGGTCTGGAGCCGGTGACGATTTGTCCGGAGGTGGGTTTCGTCAATGTCGGGGAGCGGACCAATGTCGCCGGGTCTGCGGCGTTTGCCAGGCTTATTCGGAGCGGCGAGTACGAGGCCGCCGCCTCCATTGCGCGGCAGCAGGTCGAGGGCGGCGCCCAGCTTATCGATATCAATATGGATGAGGGGATGCTGGACGCGAAAAAGGCGATGGTGACGTTTCTGAATCTGATTGCCTGTGAGCCTGACATTGCCAGGGTTCCGATCATGATCGATAGCTCCGACTGGTCGGTGATTGAAGCGGGGCTGAAGTGCGTCCAGGGTAAGCCGGTGGTGAACTCAATCAGCCTCAAAGAGGGCGAACAGGCGTTCATCCAGCGGGCCCGGCTCATCAAACGGTATGGGGCTGCGGTCGTAGTCATGGCCTTTGATGAGCGTGGTCAGGCCGACACGCTGCCGCGAAAAATCGAGGTCTGTGCCCGCGCCTACCGCATACTGACCGAGACGGTCGGGTTGCCGCCGCAAGACATTATCTTCGATCCGAACGTGCTGACGGTGGCGACCGGACTCGAGGAGCATAACAGCTACGCAGTCGACTTCATTGAGGCGACCCGCTGGATCAAAGCCAACCTGCCTCGTTGCAAGGTCAGCGGCGGGATCAGTAATGTCTCGTTCTCGTTTCGCGGGAACAATCCGGTTCGCGAAGCGATGCACTCGGCATTCCTGTATCATGCCATCCAGGCCGGCCTGGATATGGGGATTGTCAACGCCGGCCAACTGACGGTCTATGAGGAGATCCCCAAAGAGCTGCTCGAGCTGGTTGAAGACGTACTGCTGAATCGACGTCCCGATGCGACCGACCGGCTGGTAGAGTTTGCGAAGACTGTAAAAGCGGAGGGCCGGGCCGCTGTGAAAGATGAAGCCTGGAGACAGGGAACGATCGAGGAGCGGCTCGCGCATGCATTGGTAAAGGGGATCGTGGAGTATATTGAGTCCGACGTGGAGGAGGCGCGGCAGCAGTACGACAGGCCGCTTCAGATTATTGAAGGTCCATTAATGGCCGGCATGAACCTTGTCGGTCAGCTCTTCGGCTCCGGCAAGATGTTCTTGCCGCAGGTGGTCAAGAGCGCGCGTGTCATGAAGAAAGCGGTGGCCTACCTTCTCCCCTTCATTGAGGCCGCGCGCCTGGCGTCCGACAGTAAGCGCAACCAGCGGAAAATCCTGCTGGCGACCGTGAAGGGAGATGTGCACGACATCGGTAAGAATATTGTCGGGGTGGTGCTCGGATGTAATGACTATGAGGTGATTGATCTGGGGGTGATGGTGCCCTGCGACACGATCCTCACGACCGCCCGGGAACAGCAGGTGGATATTATCGGTCTGAGCGGGCTGATTACGCCGTCGCTCAACGAAATGATGCACGTGGCGCGGGAGATGATGCGTGAAGGGCTGCAGATTCCGCTCCTCATCGGTGGCGCGACCACCAGCCGACCCCATACGGCCGTGAAGATCGCCCCGCTCTATGACCAGCCTGTGGTCCACGTCTTGGATGCTTCAAGGGCCGTGGGGGTCGTCAGCCATCTCTTGAGCCAGGAGCAGCGATCGGCGTTTGTTGAGAGCAATCGAGTTGATCAGGAGCAAGTCAGGCGCGCGCACGAGGATCGTGGTCCGAGCGCGCTTCTGGCCCTCACCCAGGCGCGTGACCGGAAACTCCTTCTTGATTGGGGTATGGTAGAGATCCCCAAGCCGTCCTTTACCGGCATCCGTGTATTGGACGAGTTTCCGCTCGATCAGATCGTGCCGTATGTTGATTGGTCGCCGTTCTTTCATGCGTGGGGAGTGCGGGGCCGGTATCCTGAAGTCTTGCAGGAGGCAAAAGCCAAGGAACTGTTCGAGGATGCCCAGCGTTTACTGGAGCAACTCATCAGCCGGCGCCGGCTCATTGCCCGGGCGGTCTATGGGTTCTTTCCGGCCAACAGTGTGGACGACGATATCGAACTTTATATGGATGACTCGCGGTCGCAGGTACTGGCGACGTTCTACACCCTCCGCCAGCAACTGTACAAGGCCGAAGGGCAGTTCAACCTGGCGCTGGCCGATTTTATCGCGCCGAAATCAACCGGACTCCAGGACTACCTCGGCGCATTTGCCGTGACGACCGGTCATGGTCTCGATGTTCTCTGCAAGGGATATGAAGCCGCCCATGACGACTATATGTCTATTCTGGCTAAGGCGTTAGCCGATCGCCTGGCGGAGGCCTTTGCGGAATGCCTGCATCGCCGAGTTCGAGCAGAGTGGGGGTATGGAGTCGGAGAACAGCTCAGTAACGAGGATCTGGTCCGAGAGCGGTATCGAGGGATCCGTCCCGCTCCCGGCTATCCAGCCTGTCCGGATCACTCCGAGAAACGGACGCTCTTTGATCTTCTACAGGCAGAGCGCAACGCCGGTATCCGCCTGACAGAGAATTGCGTGATGGTTCCGGCCAGTTCGGTGAGCGGGCTCTACTTTTCCCACGCTGAGTCAACCTACTTTGCGGTTGGAAAAGTCGGACGGGACCAGGTATTGGACTATGCGCGGCGCAAGCGGATGGATGTGCGGACGGTGGAGCGGTGGCTGTCACCAAACCTGAATTATGATCCGGATTCTCCCGGTCAATGATTTGAGCGAGTAGCCATAAAAAGGCAATGGGCAGGAAAGTTTCCTTCCTGCCCATTGCTTTTCTCTTGATTGTGTGGGGCGGCGTTCTTACTTTACGGCTTTGAGATGTGTGAGCGCCCCCTCAGCGGCCTTGCCGGCGACATCGGCATGACCCGCCTTGCCGTGCTCAATGGCCTCTTTCAATCCCTTGATGGCCGCAGCCGTATGATCGTTGGCCTTTGCCTTCTGGGCTGCCTCGGCATGCTGCAAGGCTGCCGTTGCGTGTGTAACTACTACATCGGCATGACCCGCCTTGCCGTGCTCGACGGCTGCCTGGGTATGCTCGATCGCCTCGGTCTGATGGGACTTTTCAGCCCAGGAGATACCGGTTCCCACGAACATTACCGCCCCTAGGATCAACGCTGCTACTGCAAGCCTCCGCCTCATCCTGACTTCCTCCTCGTGATAGATTGCCCACTTTTCCCTTCGACGCGCTTCTTCCTCCCTCACCGCTTCTGAAACCGTCAAGTTACCGAAGCCCGATCACTCTACCATAGAGATTTTTCAAGTGTCAAGGCAGGGAAGAAATTCGGTGTTCACTCACGATCAGGTCGCGAGCGGCGCGTGGAGCCCCCAGTCAGGTTCCGTTCGATCAAGGCGAGTATAGCGGATATCGGGAGCGGTGGGCAGGGAGCGATCGAACGACCGCTCCCTGCAGAGCGTACGTGAGAGGGAGGCGCACGAACGTTCCGGTCCACCGTGGTGCGTGAGCGCGCAACCCGAGAGTCGTAGACCCGCATCTCGGACTATACTGTGGCCTATTTCATGACCTCCTTTTCCTCAAGATTCCTCTTGTATGATTGTCAGAACTTGACGGTTAGGGCGGTATAGAACGTACGTCCCATGCCGGGAACGGCAATGCCCCAAGGTATCGAGTTGAGGCCCATCGTCATACCCTGACCGGTATAGGCGCCACCGAGCGGCAAGGAGTAGAACTTATCGAACATGTTCTCGATGCCGAAATCGAGCCGTACCAGCTTCCAGTTGTAGCTGGTACGCAGATTGGTCAGGATGTAGCCCGCCGTCTTGATTTCGTTGCGCACATCGGCGACGTTGTTCTTGCCCTTCGCTATCACCATCTCGACGCTGCTGTCGAAGCCGCCAAGCTTGTGTCCCAGTATGAGCTTACCGTTGAGCGGCATGATGTTGTAGAGATCGTCGTCGGTGGTGAGGTTCTTGCCGTTCGTGTAATTGAATAGCCCCGCGAGGCTGAATTCGCCCAGGCTGTCGGTTTTCGCCAACGGCATATGGCCGGACACATCGATACCATAGAGCCGGGCCGTCTGGTTCACGTACTGGAGAAGGACAAACTTGTTTGTGGCGGTATTGTTCGCCGGGCCGCCGCAGATCGCATTCATGCCCGTTCCGCTACCTACACAGCGCTTCGCATCGATGTAGTCGGTGACATGGGTGTAGTATGGCGTGACCTTGAACTCCCAATTTCGGTCGACGGCATGCCAGTCGACGGTGGCGCTTAGGGTGTGCGCTTTTTCCGGGTCCAGATCCAGATTGCCGACATAGCCGTTGCCGTCGCCGACAAAGTTGTTCATGACCATGGCCATCGCATTCGTCGACCAGGCGTACCGCTCATACAGGTTCGGCGAGCGTGTCTTGTGCGCGTACCCGAATTCGAGACCGAGCGTCGGCAATGGCGCGTAACGGGCGAGCGCAGTTAAATCCCAGTTGTTGTCGGTGCGGTCGTGATTGCGGGCATTGAAGGCGTCTGCTGCAGGCTTATAGGCCATCGTATCGTTGTAGCCCTGCACCGGCCCGGTGTCCATCGTCACTCGCTCGTAGCGGGCGCCCAGCAGCGTCAACCACTGCGGATGTAGGCGCGCCTCCCATTCGGCGAATAGCGCCTTTCGCTCGCGCGTACCGTCGTTGATATTCCTGAATACATTCGGCGCCATTCCGCTGAACATAACGCCAGGCGGCAAGATGGCGGGGGACGGCGGCCAGAAGTCGTGCAGGCGGTAATACTGATATTCACCACCAACACGGAGGGTGTGCTGCTTGGCCAGATCGATGTTGGCCTTGACCGCGCCGCCGAGGTTCCTGCTGTCGCTGTTCATCGGCATCCCTGGCGCAACGGGACTGCCCATCATCCCTCCATATAAAAACTGTTTGTCGTCGCCGAAATCCATATCGTGTCGGACGGTTTCATGGTAGGCGTGGGCATCCAGCGAGCCCCAGTCGAACTGGCCGAGATAGCGCAGGTTCTGGCGCCACTGGGTGTTGCTGATAATGTCCATGCGCTGGTTAGGGAAGCCCTGTTCCGGAATATACTGGTACCCCAACTTCAGTTCGACCAGATGGTTGGCTTTTCTCAGCGCAAAGCCCAGCGTGTGGTTTTCGGCCTTGTACGCGCTGGAGCCGACCTCGTCACCATCAAGAATATTTCCCGGCTTGTCGACGGCAGCCGGGCCGGCCGCCTTGAAATTTCCGCCCGCCGTGTAGTTGTCGGCATGGACCACCGAGCCGCTGTAGGTCGCGCTGAACATCTCGGTAGCATAGGTAGCCGAATAATGGCCGCCTCGGGCCTTGTTGTTGCTGCGATAGAAGCCGCCGGCCTCACCCGTGAGCAGGTGGTCCTGACCTGGGGCGGCAAAGGCCGGTGCGGGAGCATCCAGCAAAATCGTCCCGCCGATGCTGTCGCCGCCGACGCTGACCGGTGTGATGCCGGCGAACACTTTGAGGCTCCCTACGTAGCTTGGGTCGACGTAGGACAGCGGCGGAGTCATGTGGTTGGGACAGGCGGAAATCAGGTCCATGCCATCAACCTTGATGCGCAGACGATCGTCTGCTAGGCCGTGAATGACCGGTAGGCTGGACACGCCGCCACCGCCGTAGAGACTGACGCCGGGGATGTCTCGCAGTAGGCTGGCAGCGTCGCTGGTGGCAGGCGACAGGGACTGCACCTTTGTCTCCTCGACTACCGAGGCATTCAGCGGCACAAAGACGTCGTTGAGAGCGGTCGAGCGCACCACCACCTCCTTCAGTGTTGTCACTTCATCTTTTTTCTTGTCTTCCTCTGCTATTGCCACGGTACCCCATGTGAGCAGCGTAGTCAGCCCCATAAGAGCTGCGGTGTACCTGTGCGTGCGTCTGCATCCGCGTCGTCTCATCGTTGCCTCCTTGTTTTTCTTCCTTCAGCCTTTGGTCTATCTACCTGCCCTCCTGACGGGTGAGTCTCGGGACCGCCGGATGAGGATGGCGGTCCCGAGAAGACTCATCCGCTTCGAGGGAGGAAGTCCCTGCCATGGCGCATCAGCCCGACCCCGGCAGGGGAGGGTGGGCAAGTTGCGGTGCAGTGCCGCCAGTTGGTCCCCTTGTTAGAGCCACTTGACCCGCCACCAGCGGATAAGTCCCGTCACCACCAGCGTTATGGCCAGGACCGCAAAGAGATCATTCAGCCACTTCCAGTGCTGCCAGAAAATCAGCCCGTCGTGAAGCTGCCTCAGAACGTAGTACCACGGCACGCCATCCTCCACAGGCTGAGTCAGCTCGATCTGGCCACGAACCTGACCCGACCGATCCGTCATCACCACCGTCTTGCCGTGATGGAGCCATCCGATCTGACCGTCCTCCAGCCGCGTGATGTCGCTCGTCATATGGGCATGCTTATCCGAGAGCGTGAGCCACCCGGCCCCGTCTTGCGGCTTCATATAATTGTTGATGCCCATCCAGCCGCCGATATAGAGCGAATCCCCGAAGCGGCGAAGCCTTCGGGCCGCTGCTATGCGTTCGGCGCCGGCATGCTCCGCCGACCATGTGCGTCCCCCATCCTCAGATGTAAAGAGCCCAACCCGAGTTCCGATAGAAAGCTTCTCTGGTTGACCCGGATACCCGATCACTGCCTCAATCCACCCGTCCCACACATTGAGATGATAGACAGGTGGGTAGAAGATCGAGGGCACCTGCACCCGTCGGAGCCATTCGCCTAACTCCTTAGAGTGTCCAAAGAAAATACCGGTAATGACGAGATAGAGGAGCGGCAGAGCCGCGTAGAGCCCGATCAACGGGCTATGGAAGCGGAACAGCCAGATGAGCGTCGTGCGTTTGGTCTCGACATGGATCTGACCCCCGTGTCGGCGGCGGTGCCGCCAGTACTTGGGGAATCCCCAATAGCACACCCCGCTCAGCGCCAGGGCGCACAGACCAAGGCCTGCCAGATCGTTGAGTAGGAGCGAGAGGCCTTCGGCGAATAGCCCCCGCCCGACATGCAGGTCGATGATGAGCCGTCGCAAGGACATCTGGTGCGGTAGCGCGTCGTTCGGCGGTGTCTCCAAACGGAGCCAGAGGGGATCATCCGGTCTCCCGGTGAGCAGTTGGAATACTCGGCTTCGGTCCGTCACCCCGTACAGTTCCCCATGGCTTGCCCCCGCCGAGAGTGCCGTAATCCTCTGCGCTTCCATCCCTGCTTTCACAACGGTCTTGCCGCCATCAGCAGACACCCAAATTCCGTTATCCGTACCGATCCAGAGCCGATCCCAACCACGCTCCGGGTCCGGTTCAACCGCAAAGACCTGGAGATGCCCGTCCTTATCGCCAACCAACTGTGTTCGCTGCCAGCTCTTGGCCCCATCCTCCGTGACCCACAACCCACGCGATCCTGCAGCGACCTGATGCATCGGCCGATTCGGATTGACCTGGAAGATCTGAATCACGGTCCGACTAAGGCTTCTAACCGATCCAGGCATAAGACGTTCCGGAACAGTCGAAAACCAGATCCACCGCCACTCCTTGTGATCGAGGAGAAAGCCGGTCGCCCCGAGCACGCACAGCCAGACAGCCGAGATCAGGCCCGCCCATTTATGGAGCTTGAGGAGCGTAATCCTCCGGTACCAGCGCGTATGTGTGCTGAACATTGCTGTCACACTTGTGTTGACATCTACTCGCGCCGCGCCGAGAAGCCTCGTTCTCGGCACGGCGCTAGAACCTGAGCTTGAGGCCGGCGAAGTAAGATCGCGGCTGGCCGGCGAAAAATGCTTGCTTTGACGTCGCCAGATTGGCCGGCGTATCGCTGAGCGCATCGGCCACGACGTTGGCGCTTGCGATGTAAGTCGCGTCGAACAGATTCTGAATCTCAAAGAAGGCCGACAGCGATCGAACGAAGGGGATCGTGACTTCCCGGTCGTAATGGAGATTCAGGTTGACCAGTTGGTAGGGCAACGTCTTCAGCGTATTGCTGTTGTTCACGTAGAAATCGTCCAGCCAGTTGACCTCGATCCAGCCGCCCACCCCACGCCACCACTCACTGTAATGGCTGGTGTCATACGCGAGTCTCGCGTTCAGGATATGGCGCTCAACGCCCGGGATCTTATTACCGCTCCGATCGAAACTCTTGCACGTTGTACTGGAGCAGATATTCTCCGTAAACTCGGTGTAGATGTGGTCGTTGAAGGTATATGAGGTTGACACCTTTGCTCCCGCGAAGGGCCGCCAAGCCAACTCCGCCTCGATCCCGCGATGCTCGGCGTTGGGGGCGTTGCTGGTAAAGGACGACAACCCCGCGCCGGGCGACTGTGTGATGAATTCGTTGAAAGAGAACTCATAGTAGCCCGTCAGGCTTGCCGTAACAGTCGGCAGGGGTCGGACATCGATCCCCAGCTCTACCCCGACATTGCGCTGTGGCTTCAAACCGGTATTGTTCCCCGCGAGCCCTGTCGTGGCTGTGGTCAGATTGCCGATCCCAGGGATGCCGTAGGCGGTTGCCACCCGCCCGCGGAACTGGAGGTCCGGGTTCACGGAATAGATCACTCCCGCCTCCGGCGCGACACTCACGAAGTCGCGACGCACATCGACATTGGTCAGCGGGGCGGTCGTGCTGTTGCGGGATCGGACTTCGGCCCGAATCTCCGAGCCCTCCACGCCCACTCCGAGGTACCCGGTCCATCGCGGCGAGAACTGAACCTCCTCCCGCACTCGGCCCCCAAGATTGCGGATGTGGCCACGGGTATTGGCCTGCAAGTCGCCGCGGCTGCCATGGCCGTCGGCCAGATTGAAGAAGGTGCTCGATTCCTGCTCTATGCGATTAAAAAAGAAGCCGGCATAGTGTTTCGCCGCAAGGCCCAACAGGCTTCCTTCCCTGGTGATGTCGGCATAGAAATTAAAGCTCGGATTCTCGTTATCCCCTATCGTTCCGAAGGTCTGGTTAATGTCTTTATAGTCGTAACTCCCCAGAAGGCGGAACCCGGTCTGCGCGTCCAGTTGCTGTTCGTATCGGGCACCGACAATCGTGCGATTATCGTTTCTCCCCTGGTCTGCCTGCTGGGCGGTGACAAATCCCTTGCCGGTCACAAAGGTGCGCCCTGCGCCCCATGGGTTCGCTCGAAATTCCGCCAGTGTCAGGCGGTTGGGCACCTTAGTGTCAACGTCATTATTGATGAACTTCAGCGTAATCGATCGCTTGTCATCGGGGGTATAGGTGGCCACCAGGTTTTCAGTGGTGGTGTTGAATTTGCTGTGAGCCAAGAAGCCGTCACCCCGGACGTGGCTTCCAAAAAGGGAGTACTCGAACTTATCGAGCTGATCGCCGATATGGACGTAATGGTTCGAATAACCGTAACTGCCACCCTCATTCCCCACCTCAACGCCTCGAATGTCGCGCCCTTTCCGTGTGCGGAAATTGATCACGCCCCCGAGGGCGTAGTTGTCATAGAGTGCCGATGAAGGTCCTCGCAGGACATCGATCCCCTCATAGGCATGGGGATCGTTTAGGTCTGTGCGCGCGAGGCCGTCCGGTTGGGTAGTTGGAAACCAGTCGTCAAAGACCTTAATGTTCCGAATGCCGAAGGTGGTTTTGGCGCCGGACCCTCGAATAGAGATTCCCACATCACGGGGCCCGTTGCCTTCCTTGAGGAAAACCCCTGGGGTGACCTCGATCAGTTCCTTGACGCTGAAGGCTCGCGCGTGCTCGATCTCCTCCTGCTCCACGGTACTGACGGCCCGGCCAACCGGCTTCTCTTCCATCCGTGTGGCAAGTACCTTGACCGGTTCCAGGACCAACGGTTCGCCTGGAGTCGGAGGGGCCACCGGCTGACTCGCAGTGGCGGCAGAGGCAGGCGAGGCGGCTCTAGCCTTCTCCTCCGGATCAAGCGCCTGAAGCTCCTTCTCGATCTGCTCCAACTGGCGCAGCAGTTCCTGGCGTCGCTGCACCTTCTGAGCGACCTGCTTGGGATCCGGGGTAGTCTGGAGTTGAGCCCAGACGACCCTTTCACCCGCAAAGGCGCCCCATGCCAGGAGCGTGATCAGCCCCACAAGGGTTGCGGTACACGTGCGCGTACACTTGCATCCGCGTCGTCCCATCACTGTCTCCTTCCTTAGAGAATAGGGAATTAGGCTGAAGACTTTTAGATATAGCCTCTTCCTTCCTTCAGTCTTCGGTCTATCTACCTGCCTTCCTGATGCGGTGAGTCTCGGGACCGCCGGATAAGGATGGCGGTCCCGAGAAGGCTCATCCGCTTCGAGGGAGGAAGTTCCTGCCATGGCACATTAACCCAACCTCGGCAGGGGAGGGTGGGCTAGGTGTGCGTCGCTCGGGTGTGGTGTGACGCTCACCATCTCTTTAATCTGAATTCGACCGGCAGCACGGCCCAGGCGGCGACGACCCGATGGTCTCGTCTTGCCGGTTCGAAGCGCCATCGTCTGATTGCCTGGACTGCCGCGTGGTCGAGGTCTGCGTAACCGGACGACCGCTCAATCGTGACATTGGCCACACCGCCATCGGCTTGCACCAGGAATTTGAGGAGGGCCGTCCCCTCGATGCCGGCCCGGCGGGCCGACTCCGGATAGCGGGGGGTAACCTGGTAGCCGCCCTTGAGCAGTCTGCCATCGATTAGGCCGCCATTGTCGGTGCCTGCCCTCCCCCCACCAGCCGCCTTGTAGGCGGGGGGATAGCCATCTGTCCGAGCAGACGCCACGATGGCAACTCCCGCTGCAACGGCGCCGCGGTCGGTCTGCGCTGTTCCGCCGACAGTGTGGTGACCGGTCAACGTCTGTGTATCCTGGCCCCCAGGGACGACCCGTCCGGAGTCGTCTTCTGCCACAACCGCTGGAAGTGCTCGCGTCGATGCGGCGTCGGCTTTCTGCTCTACAACAGCCTCTGGCGGCAGTAGCGGTATTGGTGGCTGTTCGTGTGGCACTGACGACTCATGTGACGGCTTCTGTACCGCCTGCGGCGTTTCGATGCCGAGATCGGATGGAGAGACAGTGGGATTGTCGCGCGGCGAGGGGACGCCAGGAGTTCGGAGCCGGTCCTTCAAGATCCGCCCAGTGCCCGGCATGGATTGCTGAGACGCCGGCACATCAGTCTCTCCGACTGTGATGACCTCAATGGGGATCCGTACCTCCAGGGGGCTGGAGAGGCCCAGACCCGACACGCCAGAGACAAGCGCCAGCAATGAGAGGTGGATCAAGCCGGACGCCACTGCGGGGCCTTTCAGCGAATGATTCACTCCTCACGCCTCATCTGATTCGGCTTTACGGCGATCGCCAGCTTGTTCGAACCGGCCCACCTGGCTACGTCCATCGCCTCCACAACACGTCCGTGCGATACGGCCTCATCCGCGCTGAGGATTACCGTGAGTTCCGGGTTCACCGTGAGCAACCCCTTCAACCGCTCCCGAAGCTGATCGACCGAAATAGGTTGCTTGTCCAGATAGAGCTGTCCATCTTTGGTGAGCGTGACCGCCGCATGGTCGCGCATACCCTGTTGCCCCGTCCCCGCCTTGGGCAGATCGATCGGCATCCCCCTGTAGACTGCCATCGATAGCGAGGCCATCATGAAGAAGACCAGCAGGAAGAAGATCGTGTCGATCAGTGGGATGATCTCGATGCGGGCCTTCCGTGGCGGGCGGCGCAGCAGCCTCATGGACGGACTTCCTTCAATGCGAGTTCCAGTCGAGAGCCGTAGCGTTCGATGTCGCCCATGATCCGCTCGACCCGCGCAGCGAAGTAGTTGTAGGGGACCAGGGTCGCAATAGCGATCCCGAGGCCTGTCGCGGTCGCGATGAGGGCTTCAGCGACGCCCCCGGTGATGGCGTGGGGTTGGTTGATGCCGCCGGAGGCCATGACCCCAAAGCTACTGATCATCCCTGTAACGGTGCCGAGGAGGCCCAACAGGGGCGACAGGGTGATGACCGTGTCGAGCAGCGGCAGATATCGCCGCATGTGGGTCAGCTCTTCATGGGCGGCGGCCTCCATCGCCAGCGTCGGGGCAGGGTTCCGATGGCGGATCCCGGCTGCGAGGACCCGCGCCACCGGAGAGCGGGAGAGTTCGCCGAACTTGCGCGCATCCTCCCAGTTGCCGGCTGCCGCCAGCGTGAGCAACTGCTCTATCTCCCCGGATGGGCGCAGGCGCCACCAAAATAGCCCCCGTTCGATGACCACGGCCAGCGAGGTGATCGAACAGCAGAGGAGGGGGATCATGACGGGCCCCCCTTTGATAAGTAACGCAATGAGTGCGGACATCTCTACCTCCTTCACGCGCGTGCGCAGCTTGAGCATCTTCCCGCTCCTCAGAAAATAGCGGTCAGCAATCAGCGCTCAGCTGTAGGTCGGGTTAGCGCAGCGTAACCCGACATCGCTGCAGAACGCTTCCGGTTTCTCGGATCGTTTGTTCATCGCGGCCTTGAGTAAGGCCCAGGCGCACTAGTTCGCGCGAGATACCGTTGGTGGTACAGGTCGAGTATTCGAGTGGAAAGACTTACGCGAAGGCGAGCAGGGGTGGGGAGCGGCCGGTCAGCCTGATGGGGGAGATCTGAGGGTAGTGCTGAGGTAGCGGTAGAAAGGCGAGCAGAACAGTCACAGCTAACGGTAGGAGTATCCTTGACGACGGCACATGGGAGGCAACTGTCTTGTGTGCCCAGGCACAGACAGAGACGGGGTGAGTATCTGCTTGGCCTTGGATGTGGGTATTGTGAGGGTGGACCAGGCACAGGATGAGGAACGCATTGACCAGCAGATAGAGACAGAGCGCTGATAGCGCAAGCGGCTTGAGATGCCGAGATTCGCGGGATGATCTATTCAAAAGCGCCACTGGTGAAGCTCCGTCTTCTTCGATGGACGACACTGAGCAGGAACATAGTTTACGACTCTTTCTACTTCTTCCGGACGAGCATGTCTACAGATGCCTGCTCACTGTTGCTACAAATATTCCGTACTGACCAAGTTGTTTGCAGGCCGGCACGACTCCGGGGTTCGATGACTCTTACTTACCTCGATACCCCAAATCCGGTTCTGTTCGATCAGCCTCGCCACAGAGGTCTGGAAGATGCGGAGACTCCCTTTTCCGACCTTGGTCGCCTCCAATCGACCCTCCTGCACCCAACGGTAAATGGTCCAACGGCTGACGCTTAGCAGCATCGCCGCTTCATCGACGCGCAATAAATGTTTGTTCATGGCTGTGACTCCTCCAAAAGACTCGTCAGTGCAATTCTGCCTAAGCGGTCAGGATTCAGCTTCTGATACATCCTTCGCCTTGGCCGAGTTGTCGGGTTACGCTGCGCTAACCCGACCTACGGTTGAGCGCTGGCTGCTGAACGCTATTATCTGGGCAATGGCGTGAAGTTTAGGCAGTAAAAGAAGGAGGGGCACGTCCATGGACAGGAGCGAGACAGGCGACAGAAGGACCACTAAAGACGACTCTTGGAACGATCTCTAAGAGTAGAGCAGGTGTCTCGATGGCAACGGACTCGACGGCGGTGCAAGCCAGGTGTGCGGAGGCCGAGGCCACCGCACACTGGGTAGTCTGGTTGAGACGACCGAGGTTGTGCATCGAGTGGAGCCCGGCCGCGAACGCGAAGAGGAAAAGGATCAGGACAAGGACCAACGCTTCGACGGACTGCGCGCGCGGCCGCTTCAGTGTCAACACGCACCTACCTGTGCATTGATGGCGGCATGGCCGTCGGCGTGTCGTGCGCCGGCAGATGGTCGCCATGAAGTTCTTGGGACTTGAGATGTTCGAGATGGCGCGCATGGCGAGCCGGCATGAGTTGAGTGAGGAGGGCTGAACAGGCCAACGTCGCAACAACGATCATCCACTCCAGTCGGACGAATCGAGAGAACTGGGATTGAGGCATACTGGTGAACCGACGGATGATCCTGAAGATCAGCCCATCGGCCCTGCCGGACCTGTGCATCAGCAGGGCGAGAAAGTAATACCGGTTGACGGCCGCAATCATCAAGATGCCGCCCACAAGCGCGAGCTTAACCAGGAGGGTCCAGCCGTACGCAGCCTCGACGAGAGCCGAGGCGGAGCCCACCTGCAACCAGGAGTTGTAGAGCCCGGTCGCCAGAAAGACGGCGACGCAACTCGCCGCCATCTTGGAGAATGGCCTCGCGATCGAAGAGAGGCCGTGCACCGTATCTTGCATACCTGGAGTTGCGAGGGAACGCTTGAGCACGAACCCGAACGTGAAGAGGCCGCCGATCCAGATCGAGACTGCCAGGAGATGGAACCAGCCGATCAGCACCGGAACCGTCATATCGCCCCAGTCAGCCGCGTGGCCTGAAAGGGTTGTCGTCAGCGCAACGAGGAACGTCGCCAAGAAGGAAGCCCTGATAAACCATGGGCTTGCGGTGCCCCCCAGCAGCCTCAGCCACCAAGTCATGCCCAGCAGCCCTATCCGGCCGAGCCGCGCGATCCAGAGTAATCGCGGGGGTGTGGCTATCCCCTGCAGCCTCAGCCACCAGGCCATGCCCAGCAGCCCAAGCAGGCCGATCCGCACGGTCCAGATAGTCCCATAGTGTGTTTTTCGAAGGACCAACGGAAGCGCGACGCCCAATGTGGCCAGACCCCCGCCGCTCATCATCAACGTCCTCAGGATCAGGTCAGCAAGGCTCGTCAGTACCACGAGCCCGAGCGAGACGAGTTCTACTCGGCGAAGGTGTCCCTCGATGATCTGGTAATCGTGGCGTGATAACAGGCTTGGTGGGAGGATCAGAGACTGAAACGCTAACCCGCCGACGAGCGTCATGAGGCCCATGAACTCCAGCCAGCGGATGAAGATATGAAGAAGGGCGTGCGGGCCGGTCATGGGCCGGATCCGATGGTGAACGGGAAGTCACCCTCGGTGTGGTGGCCATCTCGGGCGATGACGCTCCAGAATACCCGATACCTGCCAGGCGGCAAGGGTGGGAGACTCACCTCGAGAATGGTGGTGTCGGAAGGGTTGACCCGCCCGTCCGCTTTATCGACTCGTTCTTTGTTACCGTTCATCACCGTGATGGTACTGAATATTGGCTCGATGGCGCCGTCAAACCAGATCCTGACCTGGGCTGGCGACTGCTTCACCATCCACCCTACCCGTGGTTCGGAGTGGTCGGGGAAGGCATGGCCCCAGGCCGAGCTGACCATCAGGAGCAACCCTACTGCGAGAGCGGTAGAGCTGCTCCAGCGCCCTGGCAGCCGGTTATCGTGGCAGCGTTTGTGGTCCCAGTACGCCATGGAACGGTGTCCAGGTAAAAATGTCAGGAGCGATATCGTCGAGGAAGATGTGGAGCATCACCAGGGCTCCCGTATGGCGCCCGGCCGTATCGTTGAGGGGTATTTGCGCCGAGGCTGCAAGTTCGAAATACTTCCCGGCCCAGACCAGCCCGGGGTTGGCAAAAGCGGTGTGTGTTCCATTGTTAGGCCCGCTGATCTGGGTTTCCCCATTGAACTCCACGACGGGGAACAGACGGTTGAACGGCCAGGCAATACCCACATCTTTTACGTACGATTGTAGATACGGGATGCTATACATCACGGCAACTCCCCAAGTGAAGGCATGCTGGGCATCTTCTTCCCTTTCGTTACGGTTGGCGCGCAGGTCGAAGCCAACCGACGTGGTGACCGCAACCGGCTTGAGCCAGTCGGCCCAGTCCGGGAGATCACCGAACCCTTTGCCGATCTGAAGGGCCGGGCTGACGGTTGTTCCAGAGAGTCTGCCGACTCGCCTCTGCCCGACGCCGCCCGGCGAAACACTGACGGCAGCGGTGGCGGCCAGTTCATGCATTGCATTCCGAGCGAACTGGTAGCGGAGGCCGAAATCCGGATTATCGAAGCCAGAGGTAGCACCCTCCTCTGCTGCGGCCTCGCCACGAGGCCTAATAATGTGATACGAGCCGCCGAGCGTGATCGCCAAGTCCGGGCTCAACCGCTTCGAGATCTCCGCCTCGAACTCAGTTGAGAGCGCCTCCGGCTCCCTGCGGTGGCTTGACACGAGGCCCGCCTCGTCAGAGACGAACGAGTCCTCGACAACAATCGTAGATGGGAACCACCGCTTACCCACGACGCCGTGGGCCCAACCGGCGGCCGGCAACGCGATCACAACGGCAATGCCCAACACCAACGAACACACACTACGCCAACTGGTCGCTCGGTGCATGATCCTCCTCACGAACGCGAATCTCGCGCTGATAGAGAAAAGTCGATTAGGTGTGACGCTGCATGCCGACATAAGTCCCAAACGGTTCGTCATTCCGGGTTTGACAAGCCTGCCCCGTACTTGATACGGGGGAACCCAGCATCTCTCCGGCTGGATTCCCGCTCCTGGCTTAAAATGTGCCGGGACAAGCTTCGCGAGGAATGACGTCCATTATTGTGACTTACGACGTAACGTATAACATTCCCGCCGGAAGCAGGTTCGCTAAGCGTCAGAAACGTCGATTGAGGCGAGTCACGCGAGAGAAAATAGGGGCGGGGATCGACCGGTAAGTTTGATGATCTGGAATTGGGAAGAGCGCGGCAGGAGCGGTATCGGGATGAAGAGAGTCGCCGCAACTACAGGCAGAATCAATCCGGTTGATGGCGCATGAGGCGCAACGGTCTTATGGACCCACATACAGATCGAGGCGAGATTACTCTTGACCTGACCTTGTGAGTGCGTATTGTGGGGCTGGATGAGGCAGTGGGTGAGAAAGGCGTTGAGGAGCAGGTAAAAGCCGAAAGACGCAGCCGCAAAAGATCTAAGGCGCAGGCGAATCAAGGATCTTTGATGTAATCTTTGCATGATAGGGATGTGCACCCTGCTTCGCTTACCGGCTTTGGCATGTTCCTCAACTAATTGTAGGCTATCGAAGCCGGATTACTGCTGTCAAGTGAAAAAGAATGAACTACCCCGCGGTAAGCCGCGTGGAATGAACCTCCAGTGGATTCAACAAATATCTTGGAGGATTAGGCAGCGTCTGCGGCGTCTTTCTCAAACCAGCGATAGAGGCTCGGGAGCACGAAGAGCGTCAGTAGTGTGGATGTCACGAGGCCGCCGATAACGACCGTGGCCAGCGGGCGCTGGACCTCGGCGCCTACGCCGTGGGAGAGTGCCATCGGGATGAACCCGAGACCGGCGACGAGGGCTGTCATCAGGACCGGCCGCAGACGGATTTCGGCGGCCTTGAATGCGGCGTCGCGCGCCGAGAGCCCTTCCTCGCGAAGGTGTAAGATGTAACTCATCAGAACCACGCCGTTCAGGACGGCCACGCCGAACAGGGCAATAAAACCCACCCCGGCGGAGATACTGAACGGCAATCCGCGCAGCGCCAAGGCAAGCACCCCACCGGTCACCGCCAGCGGGACGTTCAAAAAGATCAGCAGCGCAGGTCGAACGGCATTAAAGGTGGTGTACAGCAGGACAAAGATCAGGCACAGCGACAGAGGAACGACGATCGCCAGGCGACTCGTTGCTCGTGCCAGGTTTTCGAATTGCCCGCCCCACTTGATATGATAGCCGGGAGGCAGCGTGAGTTCTTTGGCAATTCGGTCTTGCGCCTCGCGTACAAACGAGCTCAGGTCGCGACCTCTGACATTGGCTTCTACGACGATCCGTCGGCTGATATCTTCACGGCTCACCTGCGCCGGGCCCTCTTCGACGCTAACGGTGGCCAGTTGGGCCAGCGGGATAAGGGCGCCATTTGGCGCCGCGACCGGTAAGTCTTGGAAGGAAGGCAGATCAGTACGGCCGCTGCCGATCGCTCGGACAACCAGGGGGAATCGTCGCTGCCCTTCAAAGACCGTTCCCACCACCCTGCCGGCGCCGGCCGCCTCGACAGCGGCCAGGACATCCGCTGCGTTGATTCCGTATCGGGCGATCCGCCGCCGGTCCACCTGAATACGCAGGGCCGGGAGGCCGGTCACCTGCTCGACTCGAATATCCTGGCCGCCACGGATCTGTCGCAGGATGTGGGCTGCCTGGTCACCTTTTTCTTTCAAGACGTTGAGATCATCACCAAAAATCTTGAGCCCGACATCGGATCGGACACCCGCAATCATTTCGTTAAAACGCATCTCAATCGGCTGGGCAAAGCTCATACCTACGCCCGGGACTTCGGACGAGAGGGCCGCAGCAAGCTGGTCGATCAACCGGTCTTTTGTCATGCCGGCTTTCCACTCCCGTGACGGTCGGAGGGCGACGAAGACATCGGATGCCTCCATCCCCATCACGTCGGTCGCCACTTCGGGAGACCCGATTCTCGACACCACCTGCCGCACCTCGGGAAAACGCAGGAGGGTACGTTCAATCTCAAGAGAGTCCTTGATTGATTGATCTAACGCGGTGCTCGGGAGACGCCAGGTCTGCAGCACAATATCACCCTCGTCGAGTTGCGGGATAAACTCTCCGCCGAGAAACGGCACAAACGCGAGGCTGATGATAAAGGCCGATGCCGCCATAATGGCCGTCATTTTCGGGTGGTGGACACACCACGCGAGTCGCGGCAGGTACAGAATCTTCACGCGGCGGAGGAGCCACGAATCGCCCTCGGCGATCGGCCCCCGCAGGAACAGGGAAGCCAGAACCGGCATCAGCGTAAACGACAGGATCAGCGATCCAATGAGGGCGAAAATGACCGTGAACGCCATCGGCTTGAACATCTTTCCCTCGACGCCCTGTAACGTGAGAATCGGCAGGTAGACGATGACGATAATGCTGACGGCGAAGAAGATGGGTCGCAGGACCTCGCGCCCGGCTCGGAGGATAATGAGAGGACGTTCCTCTCGTCGTACGCTGCGCTCTTCCGCCAGATGCCGAATGATATTTTCAATCATCACCACCGCGCCGTCCACGATCAGCCCGAAATCGATCGCGCCCAGGCTCATCAGATTGCCGGAGATTCCGGTCTGGACCATTCCCGTGAAGGCGACCAGCATGGAGAGGGGGATCGCTGCGGCGACGATCAGGCCGCCTCGGAGGTTGCCGAGGAGCAAGAGCAGAACGGCAACGACCAGCAGCGCTCCCTCGATCAGATTGGTGGTGACGGTTCGGATGACCTTATTGACGAGATCTGATCGGTCATAGTACGGCTCAATAGAGACCCCGGGCGGAAGACTCGGTTTCATCCGCTCCACCTCGTCTTTAATCCGCTCAGCTACGACGCGGCCGTTGCCGCCGCGAAGCATCAGCGCCATGGCGACCACCGTTTCCCCCTCGGCATTTCGGGTCGCTGCTCCGATCCGGGGCATCGAGTCGATCCTCACCTGGCCCAGTTGAGCGACCGTAATCGGCGTACCGCCCGGTCCGGTGCCCACCAGGATCCGGGACAGATCTTCCTGATTTTCGACCAGCCCCTCGCCTCGAATCACATACGCCTCGCCGTTGTGCTCAATGTAGCCGCCGCCGGCGATGGCGTTATTCTTTTCAAGTTCATCAAACACTCGCCCGATAGGAATTCGGTACGAGACGAGTTTTCTCTGGTCTACGATGACGTGGTACTGCTTCGTGTACCCGCCCCATTGCGACACTTCCACGACACCTGGGACCGTACGCAGCCTGTACGCGATCTGCCAATCGAGGATCTCGCGCAATTGCATTGGCGTAAAACTATCGCCCTTCACCACGAACTGGTAGACCTCGCCCAGCCCTGTGGAGATCGGCGCGAGCTCTGGTGTCCCGAAGCCGGCAGGAATCTGTTCTCTGGCCGTCGCCATCCGTTCGGCGACCAGTTGCCGGGCAAAGTAGGCGTTGACGTGGTCCTTAAAGACGATGGTGACGGCCGACAGACCGAATCGGCTCACCGAGCGGAGCTCTTGCAGGTCCGGCAGACCGCTCATCGCCGCTTCGATCGGGAAGGTGACGTATCGCTCCACGTCCACGGGGCTCATGGGCGCCGTTTTCGTCAGAACCTGGACCTGGACCGTGGTGATGTCCGGGACAGCGTCGATCGGCAGGTCGCGCAAGGCCATCACGCCGCCGAGGACCAGGAGAGCGGTCAGGATCAGGACGAGAAATCGGTTTTCCAGAGACAGCTCAAAAATACGCTGGAGCATGAAAGATCCCTCTGGGGACTATTGACCTTGTCCCTGAGCGATTTGTTCTTTCAGGAACTCAGATTTCAACGTGAAGCTGCCCGTCGTCACGAGATGCTCATCCCCTGTGAGACCTTCGGCGACTTCCACGAGGTCTCCTGATGCGGGTCCAAGCTTGACCTTCCGCCGCGCAAACGTCACCGGATCGAGTTTGACGAAGACCGACGGTTGCCCATCGATCTGCTGAATGGCGGACGAGGGAATCGCTGTTACCGTCGCGCTTCCATTAACGACCCGGGCTCGAAGCCGGACGGTTGCGAACATCCCGAGTTTCAATTTCCCCTGATGGTTGGGGATCTCTACGCGCGCCTTAGCGGTCCGCGTTTCGGGATCGAGGAGATCGCTGACGTAGCTGATGGTGCCGCGAAAGGTGTCCCCCGGGTAGGCCTCGACGTTGATTTCAGCGGCTGTTCCACGTCGAACTTGGCCCAGGTCCTTCTCGTAAATATCCACCAGCGTCCAGACGCTGGAGAGGTCGGCGATCGCCAGCAGCTCTTTTTCGGGTCCGACCACCTCGCCGGGCGCCCCCTCCCGCTTGATGATCACGCCACTGATCGGCGCCCTGACGACGGTAGAGGAGGCCTCACGACGGAACGACTTCTCGTAGCTGGTCGACAGCTCGTCGATCTGCTCCTCAGTCATGCCGAATCGGTACAGCTTCTCCTTCACCCGTGCGATTCGCGCATGCCGATTCGCGACCGCCGCTTCGGCGACTCGCCGCTCCGCCTCCCGGATGTGGACCTCTTTTTCAGCAATGGCTTCTTTTTTCAGGAGCAGTTGCCCGCGATCCAGCATTTGCTGCGCATGGTGCAGGTTGGCCAGATCTCGCCGCAGATCGGCTGACTCGGCCATATAGTCTCCGATCGCCTCCCCCAGCTCGATGTTGTCGTACTCGAAGAGCGGGGCACCCTGGTTCACCAAGTCGCCAACCTGCACATAGACTCGGACGATACGCCCCTTGGCGATCGGTGCGATGTGACTCACGCGTGCAGGATCCGGCGCGATAGCGGCTGTGGCTTCAATGAGCCGGACCGGCGTAATACGCTGGGGCTTGGCGGTAGTAAATCCGAATCTGGTCTGAGTCTCGGTCGAGATCGTGATCTTATCACTTCTCTGCTCAGCCTTGGGCTCAACCTTTTGTTGTTCGTCTGGGGTTCGGCCGCAGGCCGCCAGCGCCAGCGCTGCCGCGATGATTGCCGTCGGCAAGGCACGAGCGTGAGGCGTGAGGCTGATGAATGAATGTACAATCATCGTAGGTCCCTAGTGTGCTGATTCTTCAATCTGTTTTACCCATTCCGTTCACCCTGAGCCTGTCGAAGGGTGAATCGTGTCACGGTGTTCCGTTCATGCTTCGACAGACTCAGCACGAACGGTAATTGTGAGATGCTGTCTACCGGCCGACGGCCGCCTCGACTTGAAACCTGGCGATGCTCAGTTCGTACAGGGAGCGGTTGTACAGCCGCTGGACCTCCCGGAAAGTTCGCTGTGCGTCCAGAAACGCCGTGAGATCGATGGCTCCCAGCTTGTGCGCAGCCTCGGCGATTTCCCGCGATTCTCGGGCCTTGGGCAGGTATTCGGTTTCCAGTCCTTCGAGGCGTCGGTGTTCGCTCTCAAACCTGTTGAACGCCTGATCTACCTCCAGGAGCGCCTGAGTTTCCGATCGCCTGAGTTGCAACGATTCTCGCTCCTCTTCAGCCTGAGCTCGAACGATGCCTCCCTGGTTCCGATTGAAGAGGGGCAGAGGGGCCGAGACGCCAAACATGACGCTGTCCTCGCTGAAGTTTCGCTTGTAGCCCACGAAGGGAAAAAGATTCGGGAAGCGCCGCGCCTGTTCGAGTCCGGTCTGTTCATGAGCCCGGACAAACCGCTGATGCTGAGCCTTGAGGTCCGGGCGGCTCTGCAGGGCCTCGGCATGGAGCGGTGCCAGACTGCCGACAGGTGCGCCCTTCGCAAGTTCTTCGGTCACATCGAATTCGAATGTCGGGTCGGTAACGCCGAGCAGCGTGAGCAGCGTGGCCTTGGCCTGTTTGAGGTTCAGCTCTGAAGCGACCACGTCGTCAAACACCCTGAAGCGCTCAACCTGCACACGCCTCAGTTCCGCCCCGGAGATCTCGCCGAGACGGAACTGCTCCTCCTTGGAGCGGACGGTCCGATCAAAGTCGGTCAGCAGGTCGCGGGCCACAGTAAGATCGGTCTTGGCCAGCACGATCTGGAAGTATGTCTGCTTAACCGTGAGCCTGAGAAGACGAGCCGTATTGTCGACGTTGGCCTCGGTCGCGCGAAGATTCGCGCTCGCAACGGCCATCTGCTGGGCGCGCTTGCCGGCTGTCTGAACCTCCTGACTGACTTCAAAAAAGAACTCCTGTCGATCGACAAATGAGCCCCCGCGAAACCCTTCTGATCTGAGCGAAAGCTGCGGGTTTGGGAGCAGCGCCGCGGTGGTCGCGTCTCCATGTGCGATCTGTCTGGTCGTCATCTCTGCCTGCAGACCGGAGTTTTGCCGTCCTGCGATCTGCAAGGCGTCGGCCAGCGAAAGCGTCCTCGGGAACTCCTGGAGTTGGGCGCCAGCAGAAAGAGGCGTACTACACCAGATCAAGAGAGGGACCACAAAACTGACACGGTGCATGTGTCTCATCTGTCTACCATCCTCAAAATAACATTGGACATACCCGACTCCTTATGACCCGCGTCGCTGGATGAGGAAGCAATCGTCATTCAGGGCTTGACCCGCCTGACCGTACTGGATACGGGGGAATCCAGTGCCTTTCCAGATCCCAACCTTCATGGGAATGACGAGCCTAGAATCAATAACGGCGCTCGTCCCCGCGGAGGCGGGGCGATGATGACCTTTGTAAGGTCTGGAAGAAAGATTACGCGTGACGAGGCGGTGGGGAGGTTGGATCGATTGTGAAGGAGAGAGGGGAGGGGGCAAGTTGATCGTTGCGTGCCCTGACGGATTCCGGAGGAGCGAAGCGGCAGAGAGGCGGATAATCGATTGGGCTGACCTCAAAATCGCAGTGCGGACTCGATGGGGTTGCGGGAGCAGGCCGGTCATCCGGCATTTCATGCGATTCGGAGGCTTGGGAGAACAGGTTGACCTGCCGGTCGTGAACGGGGGACAGGGTCCCAGGAATGTTCGATACATGGTAGTTGTCAGGATCGACCGCCCAACTATGCAGTGGCGGAAGGGCGATGCACACCAAAAGGAGAGTACGGGCAACGATTGACTGAATCTTCACGGCGTATAATCCCCGCGGACCTGGTGCCAACCCTGAACAGCCTTCAAGGCCTTGGGTGGATCTCATAGCTTAGCGCAGTCTATCAATCGATCCACCATCGTGTCAAGCTAGCACCGCCTCCGTCCCTGCATCTGTGAATTTTCCTCCGGCGACCGGGATGAACTCCCACTCGTAGCGCGCCGGGTACAGGGTCAGCTTCAAGACGCCGAACGTCTCATTGTTTCGTACTGTGCTGTTCGAGTAGGCTCAAGGAAGGCGGTGTGAGTACGGGGGGCGGCTCCTCAAGCGGACCAAGGCTGAGCAGTACAGCAACCGGGCTCCCCCTTCGAACAAGGGCGCCGGCCTCGGGATCCTGGGCGATCACCTCCCCCTTTGGGCGCTCCGACGAATGGACCTGCGCCACCCGGCCAAGGGTGAAGCCATAACGCTGCAGGAGCTGCTGCGCCTGGGGTAGCGGCAGTCTAGTCAGGCTGGGGAGTGCGACCGCGTCGCCCCCCTGACTGATCACCAGACGAACTTCGCTATTCTTTTGTACCCACGAGCCGCTGGCCGGCCGTTGGGACAAGATGGCATCCTTCGGGACCTGTTCGCTGTACTCCCGGCCGCTTACTTTCGGCTGAAGCCCCTGCCCGCGCAGCAGATCGAGGGCCGCCGTGGAGTCCATTCCGATGACCCGCGGAAGCTGGACCTTATCCTTTTCGGTAGCAAGCCACACCGTGATGGCGCCGCTCACGACAGCCACAGCGGTGAGGACCAGGGCCCACGCGAGCCCTTTGACCAGCAGACGGAGGAGTTTCATCTGTTGCCTCTGCGCAGTCGAATAGTATAGAAGCCATCAATTCTGTGGCGGTGCGGCCAGGTGCGAATAGCGCCCTTGGAATCGATCAGCTTTGCAACCGTGGCTGGAAGGCTGCCGGAGGGGTCGGCGATGGTAAACTCCGGGAAGTCACGCAGGAACGTCTCGACCACGGCGTCGGTCTCCTCTGGTTCAAGCGAACAGGTGCTGTAAACCAGGAAGCCTCCAGGTTTGAGGATCGGTGCGACACCATGAAGCAGCTCACGTTGCAGGTGTGCCAGGGCTGCCAAGCCCGCCTCTTGCTGCTGCCACCTTCGCTCGGGATGGCGTCTGAGGGTGCCGAGGCCGCTGCATGGCGCATCGACCAAAATCCTGTCCACCTGGCGCGTGAATAACTGCGCGGCCTGTCTGGCATCGGCCTGGACCGGGGAGACTCGATCGAGACCCAGGCGTGCCTTGGCCTCTTGGAGGCGTCGGTGGGCGCGAGCACTCGGGTCGAGCGCAATGACTCGGCCTTTTCCGGCGAGTTGACCCAGAATCAAGGCCGTTTTCCCGCCGCCGCCGGCACAGGCATCCAATACGACGTCGCCGGGCTGGGGATCCAGCAGGAGGACCGGTAGGGCCGCCGCCTCGTCCATCGGGAAGTACCAGCCGTCCGCGAATGCCGGATCGCGCAGCGCCTCAGCGCCATCTTTGAGGTGAAAGGCGCCAGGGACGAACCGGCCCGGCGTCACCGATCCCGAGATCTTGGAGAGGCGCTCCTGGACCTCCTCGGGCTGACGCTTGAGGCGGTTGACCATAACCGACAGCGCCGGGGTGTCGTTGTTGGCTTGCAAAAGCGCTTCGGTCTCTTCGGTCCCCAGCCGCTTCAGCCACCGGGCAACCAGCCACGGCGGGTGCGACCAGCGCGCCGCGAGGGCGCCGACCGGATCGTCGGACGGATCAGAAAAGTGGATCGTGGCATGGCGCTCCAGCAATCGACGCAAGATCGCATTGACGAAGGCTTTAGCGACAGGCTTGAGGTGGCTGCGCATGACTGCTTGAGTCAGGGCGACGGTCTCGTTCACGGCGGCATAGGCCGGTATGCGCGTCAAGAAGAGGATCTGGTAGGCGCCAAGGCGCAGCAAACGGCGCAGCGCCGGATCGACCCTGTCCCAGGGGCGGTCGGTCACGGCGGCCAACAGGTAATCGAGACGACCCTGCCAGCGGAGGACGCCGTACGTCAGCTCGGTTGCCAGCGCCCGATCCTGTGACGAAAGGCGCGAACGCTTCAGCCTGGCGTCCAGCAACAGGCTGGCGTAAGCCTGCTGTTCCTCCACCTGGGTCAATATCTCAAGTGCGAGACGCCGCGCGTTGATTGGCGCAGCACTAGAGCGAGCCAAAGATGTCACCGATGCGGACACGGTATCCCCTCGCGAACTCTACAGCCGTCATAGCGTGCCGGTTCTCCGGTTGCACCTGGGACCGTCACAGACCCCCCTGTCCGAAGCCAATTGGCGAACCGACCCAGCATCGGATCGGCCACGAGCGTTCTCACATCGACCTCTAATGCCTAAGATAGCATAAGCCCTGTGTGCTCATGAGGCGGAAATCGAAAAACCAAGTCCTAGGGGACATGATCTTTTGGGGGAGGGGGAAATGTGCATCTTTGGGTGGCGCTCGCGCAATAGTGCCTTGTCGGAAGAACGCGCTCCTGATAACATCTCTAGTCCGAAATGTGGAGGTCAGGGCCAACGTCGGCCAAGCTGATTACCATATTTCATGTACGTGTAGATCAACGTTGCCTGATATCTGAACTTGAGCGCGGTGTGCTGCTTGATGATGATGACCTGTGATGGGCAAGTGGCGCATCGTGAAATGATATCACATTGGGGCTATGTAAGGGTGTGCTAGCCTGATGAGCGACTGTATGGCCTACCAACCACTGAGAGGACAGAAGGCCCTTGTGACCGGGGCCAACTCGGGAATCGGGGAGGGCGTAGCCCGAGCTCTGGCTGCAGCCGGCGCAGCAGTGGCGATCAACTACATTACGAACGCTGAGGTCGCCTATGCGATTGTGAACGAACTTCAAGCGAGCGGAGTTGACGCAATGGCCATCCGGGCTGACGTGTCCAAAGAGGACGAGGTTCGAGCGCTGTTTCGGGACGTATTTGCCGCCTGGGGGACCCTCGACATCCTGGTAAACAATGCGGGGGTCCATCGCGATGCGTCAATCACCGAGATGACTCTAGACCAATGGGAATTCGTGCTACGAGTGAACCTGACCGGGATGTTCCTCTGTGCACGCGAAGCAGCTCGTGAGATGATTCGGCGAGGGGTTCGGCCTGAGATCTCGCGGGCGGCAGGGAAAATTATCTGCATTTCGTCCGTGCAAGAGAAGATCCCATGGGCGGGCCGGGTCAACTACACGGCTTCAAAGGGGGGCGTAAAGCTTCTGATGCAATCCTTGGCAAAGGAGCTGGCACCGCACCGGATCAGGGTCAATTCGATCGCTCCCGGTGCTGTCCAGACGCGAAATAACCGCCGCACCCACGAAACGCAAGAAGAATTAGAACGGTTGCTGAGGCTGATTCCTCACGGACGCATCGGACTCCCTGAGGATATTGGGAAAGCGGCTGTATGGCTCGCCTCCGATGACTCGGACTATGTCCTTGGCCATACCCTCTTCGTCGATGGCGGTATGACGCTATATCCAGAGATCGGTAGCGGAGCCTAGACAAATGAACCTGGGAATCGTTACGCCGCAACTCAGCCAATACGGAGGTTCGGAGATTTTCCTCTTGGAGTGCCTGAAAAGGTGGCAGGAGGAACTTGAGATAACGGTGTATACCCCCTCTTTCAGCAAGACACTGCTCAAGGAATTTGGAATAAGTAATAATGTAAGGGTGATCCCTCTTCCTTCCGGGGGGAGGAGCAGAGATGCTTTTTTCTACGACACCGTCATCCTCCCTCGGATCTGGGAACAGAAGATCCTTTCGCACGATCTCTACTTTCTTTACTTATTTCCCACGCACTTCATCCACCGAAAGCCCTCCATCTGGTTCGCGCCTGAACCTCTTAGAGCAGCCTACGACCTGAGACATCTTAACAGTTCGAGCGAACGAGAGATTGACGTCCATTTTTATCCTAACTTACACTATGACAGGGTCAGGGTTTCTGAGCTTGACGTGCTCTTACACATCATCGAGAAGCTTGACTCTACTCCCACCTTCGACCGGTTGGCCACCAATAGCCAGTCCATGGCCAGATATCTTGAAAATATCTATGGACGGAAACCTGACCGGATCGTGTATCCCGGAGTCAATCTACGCATTCCAACTTTCCCACCTCCTGTTTCCGAGCAGATTCTCTCTGTGGGGAGGTTGTGGAGGCACAAGAGGGTGGACCTCATCGTTAGGGCCCTCTCGCTTCTGCCTAAGGGTGAGTTGGCCATTGTCGGTGAAGGTCCGGAAAAGCTGAGCCTAAAGAGCTTGGCGCAAAATCTGGGCCTCAACGGCAGGGTAAAGTTCCTTGGACAGGTCACCCAAAAACGTCTAGAGGAGCTGTACGCAAGATGCGTACTGTGCGTATACACCCCCGTGCGGGAGCCCTTTGGAATTGTACCCCTGGAGGCTGCGGCAGCCGGAAGACCAGTGGTGGCCACCGAAGGTGGGGGCTACAGCGAGATCCTCAACGAATCGTGTGCCCGCTTTGTGCCACCAACGCCGGAAGGGATCGCTAAGGGGATGGAGGCCATCATTGAGGATCGTGCGCTTGCGCGAAGGATGGGCGAAGCGGGAAGAAAGATCGCTGCCCGGTACACCTGGGATCGTACAGCGGCTGACCTGCTTGGATTTTTCCGAGAAACCACTCGCAATGGCGGCAAGAAGAAGATCCGGCGCAAGACCCTGCTAGGGGCTCATTATTACCCATGGTACCGTGCCGGGAGGAATCCTGAGCATTGGAACGAGAACCAGGAGTTCGCCGCCGTCACAGACTTCCCCATCGATGGGCCCTACTCCTCCGATAATGACGCTCTTGTCCATCGCCATCTGACTCTAGCCCTGAATTCCGGGCTCGACTTCCTTGTGGTGAACTGGCAGGTCACCTTCACGGGACTCAATCCCACTGAAGTCGCCGCTACCAGAAGACTCTTTAATGCGGTCGAAGAAAAGGGCTACCCGATATCGATTGCGATCCTCCTTGCTATTAACGCCGACGATCCCAGGGTCATTGGCAGTGCCCTCCGGACTATCCGAAAGGAGTTCATTCCATTACCAGCCTACCAGCGGTTTCGCAAGCGGCCTCTCATCTGGTATTACCTTAGCAATCCCTTTATTGGGTATTTTTTTTATCACTACCACGATCTGATTGATCTGAATCGCGGCTGTTACCCTGTGGCCACGGGCGCTCTGGCCTACAATAAGTTCCTCCCGGGGCTCCTCAGGCAATTCTTCAATGGATGGTGTCTGTACTCTCCACTACAAGTGGGACCAAAAAAGATCCGGGAATCAATATGGCGGGACACGTATAGGGACTTCTCCGAGGCTGGGGGCCTTATTCGGGTATTTACCGTCTGCCCGGGGTATGATGACTCATCTCTTACTTCCGCCCAGAACAAAAGGAGTACGTACCGCATCCTACCTCGAGAAGGCGCCCGGACCTATCAGAGGATGCAAAAAATTGCGTTAGAGCTCACCCCTTCCCCAGACTTCGTTGTCGTTACTAGCTTTAATGAATTCCACGAGAACACGCACATAGAGCCTTCAGAGCAGTTCGGGGACGTCTACCTGAAGTTGACGCGGGCCTTCAAGGAAGCATTGAGAAAGTAAGATGAGGAGGTCCATACGACAACAGGTGCGGAGGGGCATCATTTATACCCACGGCCTTCCTGTGCTCGGTACGCTCTACCGCAAGGGGTGTCACCTAGGGACATGGGTGGTGGGGCGGCGACTGGTACGAATGCGAGGCGTGGAAAGCGTATTTCTACGGCACAGCCACCCCTCTTCCCCGATGTTCGTACCCGGACAGAGCGACCTGGATCTCACGCTGGTCTTCGAAGATGAGGCGGCTGAAGATCCATTCAAGATCAGGGAATGTTCCATGGAAATCGAGAATCTTAGTCGCCTGTTCTTTTTTGTCTGGCCTCCTGATGTCAGATATATATCGAGGAGCGATCTTTCTCAGTATGTTGCCTCGCCTTGGTCTCCGGAAGTCCTCTGTCAACCTGGGGATTGGATCTTGCTCGCCGGAAAGGAAATAAGGAATGAGAGATCCCATTTTGTCCTCCCTGATCAGATCCCCTGGCACCCGGAGTTCAACAAATGGTGGGGGAATATCCTCCAGTCCGATATATTTGCACTGCACAACAGCTTAGACATACGGTATATGCGGGCCTTCTACCGCGCGGCCTTGAAAAGCCAGCTCCATCTGCAGGCCGCGAGGGGGATGGTGACTGGAAGAGATGGGGGATATCTGAAAGACAGGATACCGTTAGCGCAATTCATCAGTGATCCTGATCTGGCGGCTATCCTGACAGACCTCAAAGAGCGGAACTTCTGGGCGGAGGACGCCGACAACCTGAAATCTCAGATTCTTCAAGCAGTTCTTCTCACCGTCGGAGACTTCTACGGTGACTGGAAGGCCCATCCAGAGAACATCAAGGAAACGTCAATCCATCCTCGATCTACGGAGGAGCCACACAGATCGTACTATGAGGAACTGAAACGCAGAATACAGAGACAGTCTGCACTCACCTCGATTCTGGAGGCGGCAGTCGCCTATCCCTCTCCTCACTGGTACCCGTATGAGTACCAAGTTGATCTCATCTGTCGGGACGGACTCTCGCCGGATGATTTCACGAAAGGGGTCAGGGCCCTCAGGCTTGGTTTCGGAGGGAGGACGTTTGCGATTGGGGCTGCTAATGCCCAGGTCACCATCACCCTGAACAGCATCTATCGGCATCCTTTGTACTTCCTGGGTTTGCCCTTTCCCTTTCTCAGAGAGCATATCCAGGAATTTGGGGCTGTGGTTTATGGAGCTCCGATAGAGGCTAATCGGGGGACCTTCAGCCGCGCCGACTTGACCCAATGGTGCCGCATGTATCTCCCTTTTCATGAGTTCAATTTCAAGTGTCGCCCTGAGTACTTTTCCAAAGATTGTAATTACTACCAACTAGCCAGCCTTCATCTTTTCCTCGAGACCGGTGAGATCCTGACCGACCCGCCTCAGATCCGGCAGGCGTACCTGGATCGATTTGTAACAGGGGATCGGGACAGGGCAGTCCTGGACTATTATTATCTCCACCGGGCCGCCACCCCGGCTTCTTCAGACCTGTATGCTGACGCCTTTACTTTTGTGTCCGATCAATATAGGAGGGTGAAATCACTGTTAATGGAGAGCACTGGGGCAACTCCTTGACCCTTCGAACCAGCGACTGGATTTGAGCACATCAGAAGAGGAGACGTTGTGGAGAATGTGATTCTCGACGAGAAGAAATTGGGTCAGGGCTGGTTTACCACCGAAATTGGCACGCGCGGAAAGCTCTTTCGTTGGACCTCAGCGCAATGATCTTTGGAGGGCATTCGTCTGATCTCCGTCGTCATCCCCTCCTATAACATGCGGGCTACCATTCGCCACTGTCTCCGGTCGGTTCTCGACCAAGACCTTGAGGCCCAGTGCGAGATCATCGTGGTGGACAGCTCGAGTGACGGGACCGATGACGTCATCCGACTGGAGTTTCCCCAAGTACTCTTGCTTCGTCTGGAAGGGCAGACATCGGTTGGGCAGGCGCGTAATGTGGGCGTGGACAAAGCCTCTGGCAGCTTTGTAGCTTTTACGGACGCCGATTGCATCGTTGCCAGGGATTGGCTGCGGCGGATGCTCTGGCGACATCGAGAAGGGGCGTATGCTGCCGTCGGCGGATCCATCGCCAACGGTACTCCCTGGAGCCTCGTAGGCTCAGCGGAGCACCTCTTCGAGTTCAACGAGTTTCTCCCTCAGGCTCCGGAGCGGCTGGTGGACAACATCCCCACCTGCAACATCTGCTACCGCCGGAGCGCGCTAGATAGAGCGCGATTCGACGTTGGGCTGGAGGGGGCAAATCTAGGGGCCGAAGACCTGATCTTGAACTGGGGTCTGACGCGAAGCGGCTTGAAACTACTGTTCGATCCCGCGATCCGAGTGATCCACCTGAACCGGACCCGTCTGCACTCTTTCCTGCGCCACCAGCACCTGCTTGGGCAGAGCTCGTGCTGGGCCCGGAAACGCACCGACCTCCCAGGTAGAATCTTTGCCGACTACCCGCTGCTTGGGCTGGTGTTGCCTATAGTCCGCTTGGCCAGGATCAGTTTCAGGCTTTGCCGATTCGATAGGATTGAAACGCTGCGCTTCCTGGCCCTTTCCCCGCTGATCCTTATGGGGGCCTCGGTGTGGGCGGCCGGCTTCATGCGCGAGGGGTTCCGACGGTAAGCCCTGGAGTGATGGCTAGCCAGAGGTTGAAATTATAGGTGTGATTTGTCCAGGATTCGAACGATGGAGATGACTGACGGTTTATCGGATTTATATTTGAACTTCTATGGCTGCATTGTGAAGGTTTCGAGCGACGAGCGCACGTGCCTGGATAATGTGCGTCGCGATTTTTTGTACTTTCTCTGTTCTCAGCCGCCGGAGAAACCTCTATCGGTCAGCATTCGACTCCATAAAGAGCCCCCCCCTCCGGTGCCGGCTCAAGCAAAACAAGTGTTCCAAACGAATGAAGGTGTCTGCTACGAGTACGAGCAGATCAGATATGTGGACTACTCGGGAAAAGCACTTGCGAGGTATGACTTCAGGTCGGAAGAAGGGGTAGGATTCAGCCTTGATGACAGCCTGCTCTACGAGATTAGCTATATAATGGTCCTCTCACGTATCGGCGAGTTGCTTGATAGAAAAGGGATCCACCGCCTTCATAGTCTTGCCGTGTCCGTGGATCGCTTTGCAGTCATTTGCCTTCTTCCAATGGGAGGCGGAAAAACCACGCTTGCACTGGAGTTAATAAAGGCGAATGATTGTTTTCTCTTGTCCGATGAAATTGCTGCTATTGATGGGTCTCTTCAGGTGTTGCCATTTCCCCTTCGGTTAGGGGTTACGACGACCGAACGGATTGACCCCAACATGCCAGGGAGGTACCTTCGTTCAATCACAAGGATTGCCTATGGGCCGAAGGTGCTGATTGATGTGGAATATTTTATTCAGAAAGTGGCGACCGAGCCAGCGAGATTAGGGGTAGTGCTGTTTGGGGAAAGAAAAAATTCCAACAAGCCGGAGCTGAAGAGGCTTTCTAAATTCGCCGCTCTTTATCATGTCCTCAAATATATCACCCTCGGCTACCAACTTCCTCAAACAAAGGCGTATTTTTTCAAGTTTAGCATAGGATATTTTATCACTCTCTTTACCATTCTTCTTTCGCGGCTATTGAGCGGTGTGAAAATTGCTCTGTCAGTCAAGTGCTATCGTTTTAAGCTTGCCGATAATCCACATAAAAATGCGCAGGTGATTGCCAGTGTTTTGCGGAAAAATGGATCTTGACTGAGTGGGTTGACTCTTAGGCATACCCCTGCCAGCGGAGGACGCCGTACGTCAGCTCGGTTGCCAGCGCCCGATCCTGTGGCGAAAGGCCCGAACGCTTCAGCCTGGCGTCCAGCAGCAGGCTCGCGTAGGCCTGCTGCTCCTCCACCTGGGTCAATATCTCGAATGCGAGCCGCCGTGCGTGCATCTGTATGCCTCTATGGAGAGCCAAACAGGTCGCCGGGTTTGACACGATACCCACTGGCAAACTCCGCTGCGGTCATGACACGACGGTTTTCCGGTTGCACCTGAGACAGCCACAGACCCCCCTGCCCGGCGGCGACCAGCACCCCCTTCGCGCGATCGATCGCACATACGGTGCCTGCAGGAGTGCCCGTTGCCATTTCTACTTCGGCTTGTAGCAGTTTGACGCGGCGTCCCCCGAAGCTGGTCACGGCTCCGGGCGCTGGACACAGGCCACGAATCAAGCAGTCGAGCGCTCGCGCATCGCGGGTCCAGTCGAGATGCGTCTCGTCCACGGTGAGCTTCGGCGCATAGGTCGCCAACCGCTCGTCCTGCGGGGTCGGGTGGACTGTCTTGCGTGCCACCTGATCGAGAGCCTGGCACAACAGCTCGGCCCCAATGACGGCCAGGCGCTCGCCCAGCGTGCCGGTGGTATCCCGAGGCCCGATCGGCTCTGGCTGCCGCATGAGGATCGGGCCGGCATCCATCCGCGCCTCGATCTGCATAATCGTGACCCCTGTGACGGCCTCGCCGTGGATGATGGCCCATGAGATCGGCGACGCGCCGCGGTACTTCGGCAGGAGCGAGGCGTGAAGGTTCAGGCAGCCTTGTGGTGGGAGGGTGAGGATCGGTTTCGGCAGAAGCTGACCATAGGCGACAACGACAATAGTCTCCGGTTGGGCTGCCTGCAGTGCCGATATGACCGCCGGCTCGCCGACCTTTTCCGGCTGCAGGACTGGAAGCTCATGCTCCTGGGCGGCGAGTTTCACCGGCGGCGACGTAGGTACGCGGCCGCGTCCGGCCGGCCGGTCCGGTTGGGTTACGACCATGCAGATGTCGTGACCTGCAGCCATGAGCGCTTTGAGCGAGGGTAGAGCGAACGTGGGGGTGCCCATGAAGCTCACGCGCATAGGCCGTTCCCTTTTTTCATAGCTGCCACGCGATCGAGCGTCTCTACCATCCGGGCGTAATGCGTCCCCTCCCAGTAGATCCGAAGACAGCCGGGGCAGCGGGCGAACCGCTCCTGGGTCTGCCAGACGAATACGGGGATCTCGGCGCGTACCTCGGTTTTGTCGACCGCCTCCAGAGGGAGGTTGCATCGCAGGCACAAACGGCCGATGATCCGGGGCGGCAACCCAAAGCGAGCCACAACCTGAGCAAGCTGCGCATCGTAGTGATCGCTCTCAATAAAGCAGGTCAGATGGGCCGGCAGGCGAGGCGGCAAGTGGGTGTCCCGGGTAAGCAGCAGCCGGTTCTCCGCCAGGACTAGCCGCACCAATCTGGCATCGTCGCCTCGCCAATACAGTGTGTCGTAGCCCAACAGACGGAGCCACTTGGCCAACCGACCGAGCATCGCATCGGCCACAAACCGCATCCTATTCCGTCCCTTTCGGCTTCTCCGTGTCCTTGGTGCATCTCTACCTATGCGCATCCTCACGCGCAGACGGCTGCGGCACATCGCCTACGTGTCACTATAACACACGAACGGGATTTCGGTATGGGTAGAGCAGGGGCTGGGCCTAAACGGGCTTCCGACAGCATCAGGCCTGATTGCCATGACCGGTCATGCCTGACTGGTACCCAAGCGCATAGAGTAGCTGGTGTTTTCGGAATCAAATTGTCAAGCTTTCAATCGCAAGCGCCGATACACATTACAGACCGCAAGGGAGCCCCTCGCCCACTGAAAGTACAGCCCTTACAAGGCTGGAATGTAACGCCGGGGATCACTTATCGAGACCTGCAGCCGGGCCCATAAAGGAGGAACGACACCAATGCTCTTGGAACATGAGGAGTTGCCGCCAATGGAAGGGGGATGCTGATGGAATCTACGTCGTATCGATATCCGCCCATCCTATCGTCCTGCTCCCGGCTTCCGTGCGTCATCTTGCAACTTATTAGACTTGCCGGCTTCTTCGCCATCCTGGGCATGATGTCTTTCACCGTTGTGGCGCTACCGACGGTCCATGCCGCGGCCGGAGACGGCGGAGGGCAAGCGGCCTACAACACGCCCTGCCGATCCGGTCTCGGCGTGACGAGCGCATTTGACGGCGCGCATCTCTGGTACGCCTGCGACGTCCGCGTCACGAACTTATACCGCACCGACCCCGAGGGCAAGGTTTCCGCCTCGTACACCATTGACGGCGGTCTCGGCGCCCTCATGTACGATGCAGAGCGCAACGGGATCTGGGCGGGCTGGGCAGATAGAGCGGGCGGGGCCGCCGCCGTTCGGTTCATCTTCCTGGACGCCGAGAAGAACGTGGTCGGATCTGTGGAGGTACACACCGTAGCGGATGTCGTTGTCTGCGGTAGGGCCACCGGGCTTGCCTACAACGCGCGGACCGACACTCTGTACATTAGTGATGAGTGTTCCGGGATGTTTCACGTGCATCCGGCTGAGCTCTTATCTCCAGGTTCTGTCAATACCATGGTCAGACCTGATAGTCACGTAACGATCCACAACTCCGGCGAGATCGAGCGTAACCAACTGGCCCACACCCACTGAACCGAAGAGACATAGCTGTAAGGCTTCAATCCTGACCCCGGTCTTGATCTAGGCGGTCCGGCACTCCGAGACCCCAAGGACCATGGTTGCCTCCGCCATCGTCGACTCCCTGCGAAACACGCGTTCGATCACGGCGAGTCGTTAACGCTCTTTTGGCGTCAAGGCTATAGTGTGCACAGCCTGACATTATCACACGGCCATTAGTCTCTGACAGAGCCATCTTGCTCGCATCGCCGCCAACACAGCCATCAAAAAGGCTTGACCGTTTCCCAAGGTTGGAGTACGGATCGTCGCTGAATCCGAATATTGGCGAGCTTCGACTCTCGCGGGTCAAGTCATGGCAGCCCACGTTCCTCGCGCATCTCCAACGCGTACTCCCAAGCGTTGCTAACTGCAATGCAGCGACTGCGATGGAGGTTCATGTATGAGATTCACTGCAATAGCCGGGATTAGGGCAAACCTCAATGGGCTTTCCCCTTAGTGGCGACATTCGCTCGTTATGACGTTGATTGTTGGGTTGACTGTCTTGGTTTGGCTGGCGGTGCGTACGTATCAGTTCGCGCCGCAGATTCCGGACAGGGTAATTGGTCCGGGTGGCGCGATCATCCTCACAGCCGACGACATTCGAGCCGGACAGGAAGTGTTCTTGAAGTAAGGCCTGATGGAAAACGGTTCCGTCTGGGGACATGGGGCGTATCTGGGACCCGATTTTTCAGCGGAGTATTTGCACGCATTGGCGGTCGCGGCAGGGCCGGCGTTGAAGCAGAACCGCTATGACCCGCGTACCAGGACGTTAACATTCACGGATGCGGAGGCGGCGACGTTCGAGAGCCAGGTGGCAAGGTGGACGGCGTACTTTGCGGAGCCGACTGGGAGCATCGGGTTGCCGGCCAAGTACATCACCGACCCAACATCGCATCGGCTACAAACCGCATCGTTGTTCTATCCCTCTCTGGTCCTCTGCGTCCTTGTCACACAAAAGATGTGCCGCGTGCCTGTGACTATAGCACACGAACAGATCGCCCTTGACCGTAAATGCCCCAGCCGGTAAGCGCCATAGCCTCTGTCATTCGTTTGCCACGTCCTTGTTCATGACGAGCCACAGACGTGGGAAGAATCGGTCGGCCCTAACAGCAATAGGCTGAACAGCGTTTGTTGGCAACGGCGATATGTGGAAGCTCTTGACAAGTCCTTAGAACGGCTGGAGAATCGCGGCAATCGTTGCAGTTTTATGGACGTAATAGGCCGAGTTGCCTAATATTGATAAGCCTGACTAGGCTAATCAACAGTTGGGCCGATATGGAACAGTTTTTATTTCATAGGAAACTTCGTTAATGCGTTATTTGCCGCCCTCGCTTCGTCTCCTCCTAAAAGAGATTACTCCGACTGCTAGCGTAGCGGATCAACGGAGACAACTTCGATCGGGCTTTCTCCGTGAACTGCAAGATCAGTCCATGTGGGCACTTGAACGGTGGAGTTATGCGGACAGGCGCACTCCGTCGCGTGACCTATCGCTGGTAGCCCCGGGAGATGCTCTCAACCCGCTTGTTGGGGGCTTCAAGTGTGGCTCACCGCGGTGCAGACTCCAGTCTACGATAGTGTTCGGACGCTATTGCGCTCTTTACACAGATGGCGCCATCCTGCCAGACTATATCACACAGGCGCTAGCGAAAGGTGAAGAGCGCAATACTCTTGCCGTCATACGGGTCTGGCTCCCACAACGCGTTCAGCTTTTACCCTTAGTCAGGGCGGGACTTCTGCGATTCGCTAGGCCGATTCATGACGCTGAGACACCTCAGGGAGAGTCGCACCGTCTCTTGCGCGAAATTGTGCGCGACCTCATTAAGGCGAACCGCGAGTCCTTCGTACTTGAGTATTTTCCGTACGCACGTCGACCTGAGTTGCACTTCAGTAGCCCGGGGGTCACCAGCGGAGCAGTGCCTCTTACGCGAACACTGCCGCTATCTAGGCGAGAGCTCATTAGTCTTGGCCGAATTGTCCGACTCCGAACCAAGCCTGTCGTCCTGCCACCGACCGCATTCGATGTATTTACAGACCGTATTGCTGACATTGTAGATGGCGATCTCTGCGGCCTGCTCATCCAAATGCACACGGCGTCCGCATCAGCCGCGACCCTCTTGCTCGGAGCGCCGGCGGAGACCTTCGTGCTTCAGCGCCATGGCACTGCGACAGAGAGTCGCCTGTCACCACGTGCAGAGAATATGCAGACTGTTCGCCTTCCTTGGGTTAACGACCTCACGATTGCAGAGGCGGTCCGCCTCCGCGAAGGAGCAGGCCCGTCCCTGGATAGGCTAAGAGCCCGGGTCGCAACTGCATCAAATGCCGAGGACGGGCAGCAGCTTACTCGCCTAGTTGCCGATTTGAACGAAGAGGCGGCCGAGATCGCTGCTGAGTTGAAGACGCTCCGAACTGGTGCGCCGAGAGTCATTGATGCGGGATTTACCGCTCTAGGTATCGGCCTTATTCTTTACGGCTTGACCAACTCGTCCCTTGTAGCCGCTGCAGCGGGGTTCAGTTCCATCGTAGCCAAACTACGGGAAGAAGCAAAGGGAAGGCGTGAAGCGATCGTGCGGCAACTAGCCCGGCCCGGATACGCGCTCCTCAAGGCACGCCAGCTCCTTGGAGATCGTGAGTTGCACCATCGTCAGGCTTAGGGCACCCCATAGATCCCGTCATGTTCCGGAAGCGGATAACCACGTGTGTGATGACTAAATGAAGCTGATCGGTCTGGGAGGTAGGTAACAAAATAGTTCGGGGACATGGGTTACACCCTGTAGCGGACGGTCATCCACGCGAGCACGCTCGCGCCTCTGCCAGGTGCTGATCGGACGCCCCGTTGAGTAGAACAATCGACGAGGAGGAACGAATGTCTGGTAAAACGACCGGACCCGAGAGTAAGAATGCGCTCCGTGCCTATCTTCAGCGCGCAGAGGTCAGGCTCTCCACGATGCACCGTATCGCGGGGGCGTTCCTCGGCGGTGCGGGCCTGCTGTTACTTCTACCGACATTCCTTCGAGATGCGCCCGTTCAGGTATTCGGCGTCATCAATAAAGCCGTTCCCATGCTGTCGACGCAGTGGAACCTCCCGCCTCTTCTTATCGGCGTCGCATTGAGTCTTCCTGTAGTGATCGCCTACACGATCCCTGTCTATGCGCTCTGGCTCTTGCTTCAAGATTTGACGCTGTTCTACTTCAGCGTCAATACCCCCAGAAATGTATCTGTTGGGAAAACTGATAAGCCGGTATTCCATCCCAGGTTTTCGCTGACGGCGATACCCTTTAGTGATGATGAACCCTCGGATATCAAGAAACAGCTTCGCGCGATCCAGTTCGGATCCTCACTGAAGCACTCCGTCCTCCCTCACGTACAGAAAGACAAACATTGGTTCAAAGCGCTTGTAGAAAAGGAAAAGGAAGAAGAGGAGGAGGAGAGGCAGGTAGCGCTTCCTGATGATTCGTGGTTGGAGGAGTGTCCGACAGATGACGAAGACGACCGATCTGCCTTGTGTGTGGCGTTTGGTCTTGCCGGGGCATACAACCATGACTTGGTTGCGGAGGTGGCAAAAACCGAACTTTCACTGATTCGTCACAATCTGAACCTCAAACGCCTCGTCCTGCGGTACATGAAGGCGCTGCTCACGCTTGTCTGGACCACACTCCTGTCCTTTATGGTTCTCGCCGGGATCAATGATATCATGCCTGAGAAGGATCTCATTGTGGTCGTACTCGGGTTTCTGGCGTGGGCTATTATCACGCCGTGGATCGTCAGGGCGCCCACCAGGTGGGTCTATCGTGGGCACAGTCAGCATGCGACCGGCGCCATTAACGATCGGTACCTGGCCCGGTTCGAGAGGCTCGTCATTGCCGGTTGCTTTCTCGCCGCACTTCTCACGTCCGGTATTGCCGGATTCTTTGTGGGATGGACCTTTATTTGGCTTGGTCCAGTGGGTCCTGGTCTGGCGCTTGCGCGAAGCTTCGGCTGGCTTAAGCACGATCTGTTGAAGTGGCTGTGATTTAGTGAGACGAAAAGATGGATCGGCATTTATGATCGCGCCGGTCTCGAAGCCTGAGTCGCCACTCGATGTTGAGGGGGTGAACTTAGAGATGACCGCAGACGAAATCGTCACAATCGTGCGTAAGGTTCGGAGGCGGTAGCCTCAGGAGAAAGGAGACGGTTATGCAAGTCCAACCTTACATATACTTCGATGGTCGCTGCGAAGAGGCTCTCGAATTCTACCGCACTGCGCTCGGCGCGCAGGTGGACATGCTCATGCATTACAAGGAAAGCTCTGAACCACCTCCGCCCGGCACGCTCCCGCCAGGCTTTGAAAATAAAGTCATGCACGCCGTCTTCCACATCGGCGAAACCAGACTCATGGCTTCCGACGGTTGCCAGGAAGGTCTGAGCTTCGGCGGCTTCTCGCTCTTACTCGCCGTACCGACGGAAGCTGAGGCCGACCACGTCTTCACCGCGCTCGCGGATGGCGGCCAGGTACAGATGCCGCTGACCAAGACGTCCTGGTCTAAGTGCTTTGGTATGGTCACGGATCGTTTCGGTGTGTCGTGGATGATAAACGTGACAGCTTGAGCCTGGTTCTTTATAGGCTTGATCGATGCGAATACACTTCCCGTAACAGGGGCCGAGGCGTCCCGTAAAGTCTTGGATCCTGCTCATGAACCATCCAACAGGCTGATTGAACGAATGTATCGGTAGCGATGTCTTGAGCGCAGTATGCAGCCCAAAGATGAGTATCGGGATTCCGACGGGGAAAACGTGGGCTGATAAGTCGCTCAAGCCAACCCGCCTCGGCGATCTTGTCATATGGCGTAAGTTGTGGATGGGGGCAGCCTAGCTCAAACGTTCAGCCGACCGCAGGCGGTCGGCTGAACAGAGCCGGCCGGTCAGCTCGCGGCTCTGTGAGGCGGTTGCGTGAGGCAAATACGTAAAACGGTTGCCTTATTTCAACAAAAGAGGGGGTTCCATGAAAAGAAAAGCATTCTACGGGGGTGTGTTCATCCTTCTTGCGGGCGTGTGCCTGTTTGCTTCCCCAGGGTTTTCCGCAACGCCAGAGCCACAATCTGAGCAGGCAAAACAAATTAAGGCTCTCGTGGACAAGGCAGCGGCTTTAATAGAACGTCAAGGAAAGGATGCCTTTCCCGAATTGAAGAAGAAGGACAGCAAGTGGTATAAAGGAAACACCTATGTGTTCGTTGATGATATGAATGGAACTGTCCTTGTCAATCCCCCCGCACCAGAAATCGAGAAGAAAAATTTAATCGACATGAAGGATGCCAAGGGCAAAGCGTACGTCCGGGAGTTTATCGAGACAGCGAAAACCAAGGGATCGGGATGGGTCGATTATTGGTGGCCTAAACCGGGAGAAGACAAGCCCTCCAAAAAGATAAGCTATATCAAGAAGGCCAAAATGCCTAATGGAGACATGGTCATTGTAGGCGCTGGCATTTATGTTGAGTAATCGTTTTGGTGGAAGAGTTGCAGGATGATCTTGCGGCTACTCCTGAAGCGGTACCAGTTCATCATTGGCAAAAAGAAGAGCCGGCTCGCAGAAAGGCCAACCTGAGTCGGTATAGCCGCTGAGTTCATTATCGCATTTATGTGTGGAGGAGCTCTATGGAAGAGACCGAAGAGACGGAAGAGAAGCAAGAGAAAAAGCATACAAAGTGGGTGAAGAGTGTCATGGGTCTCGTAGCTCTTGGGGAAGCGGCTGTGATTTTCATTGGTCTTCAGTTCATCCCCTACGGCCGAGGATATAATAATCCTCCGGTGAAGGCTGAGCCCAAGTGGGACAGCCCCAAAACGAGAGAGCTGTTTTTCCGCGCCTGCGGTACTTGTCACAGCAACGAAGTCGCCTGGCCATGGTATGGCTATATTGCGCCCGTGTCATGGTTCATTCAACACGACATCGACAAGGGTCGCGCCGCCCTCAATGTGTCGGAATGGGGACGTGCAGAGGGTAATAGTGGCGATTCCGCAGAAACCGTCCAAAATGGCTCAATGCCACCTTCGACATATGGAATCTTGCACCCGTCAGTCCGACTGGCTACTCCGGAAAAGCAGGCGTTTATTCAGGGGCTGGTGGCCACCTTCGGCAGTAAGGATGAGAGCAAGCATAAAGATAAACAGGATGATAAGTGAGCCAATGCGGCGGGGCGACCGATGAGCGAAGTGGTGGCGGTCTGCTGTAGTCCCACGCACTCGTTCGGTAAGCCGCCACTGGCCGCCATTCGCCTGCTTGCGGGCCTCGGCGTGGAAGGTGACGCGCACCTTGGGCGAACGATCAAGCACCGCTCGCGGGTGGCGGTCGACCCGACCCAGCCGAACCTGCGGCAGGTCCATCTGATCCACACCGAACTGTACGACGAACTGCGGGCTGCCGGGTTCGACGTATCTCCCGGTCAGATGGGCGAGAACGTCACCACCCGCGGCGTCGACCTACTCGCCCTGCCGGTCGGCACTCAGCTTCGACTCGGCCGGGAGGCAGTCGTTGAGGTGACCGGGTTGCGCAATCCGTGCGCCCAGCTTGACGCCTTCCGACGGGGACTGATGGCGGCGGTGCTGGACCGGGACGAGTCCGGTCGGCTGGTCCGCAAGGCGGGCATCATGGGGGTGGTGCGAACGGGTGGGGTGGTACGGCCGGGAGACGTGGTGGGGGTCGAGCTGCCTCCCCCACCTCATCGTCCGTTAGGCCTGGTGTAGCAGCCGCGCCGAACGACGCGCTGACCGATCGCGGCGGCGGGCGAGTGAGACTGGAGCGAATGAGAGGTGAGGGATGGACTTCGAACTGAGCGAGGAACAGCAGGCAGTTCAGACGATGGTCCGGGAGTGTGCCGAGCGAGAGATCGCGCCGGTTGCAGCCGAGCTTGACGAGCATGAGCGGTTCCCGACCGAGATCATTCGGAAGCTGTCGGAACTCGGGCTCATGGGGATCCTCTTTCCCAGGACTTACGGCGGCGCGGCGATGGACTACGTGAGCTATGCCCTGGTCCTTGAAGAACTCGGGCGGTACGATGCGTCGGTCGCGCTGACCGTGGAGTCGCACAACTCGCTCTGCAGCAATCATATCTATCTCTTCGGGAGCAAGGCCCAGAGGAGTCGGTATCTACCGCGACTCACCAGTGGAGAAGCCCTTGGCGCGTGGGCGATGACGGAGTCGGGGTCGGGGAGCGATGCGGCCGGGATGCAGACCATTGCAGCGCGTGAGGGGGATCAGTGGGTCCTGAACGGGACAAAGAACTTCATCACGCAGGGGAGCGTGGCGGGCATCTACGTGATCATGGCGCTCACCGATCAGGTTGCGCGGGAGAGAGGAATATCGGCCTTCATTGTGGAGCAGGGGACGCCCGGATTGCGGGTCGGCCGAAAAGAGCACAAGATGGGATTTCGGGCTTCCGACACGGCCCAAGTTATCCTGGAAGGCGCGCGCATCCCGGAGGCGAATCTGCTGGGTGAGCTAAATCACGGCTTCATTGATGCGTTGACGATCTTGGATGCGGGGAGGATCGGGATGGCTGCTCTCAGCGTGGGGATTGCCCGCGGCTGTCTGGAGGAGGGGCTGAAGTACGCCAAGGAGCGACAGGCCTTCGGCCGACCGATCGCGGACTTCCAGGCGATCCAATGGAAGCTGGCGGACATGGCCACCGAGATCGACGCGGCTAGACTCCTGGTCTTGCAGGCCGCCTCCCTGAAAGATGCCGGTCAGCCGTTCACGAAGGAGGCGTCGTACGCCAAGCTCTTTGCCTCAGAGACGGTCATGAAGGCCGCCACTGAGGCGGTGCAGATCCACGGCGGCTATGGCTACATCAAGGAGTATCCGGTGGAGCGCTATTTCCGCGACGCCAAATTCTGCGCCATCGGCGAAGGGACCTCCGAGATCCAACGGCTCATCATCGCTCGCGAACTCCTTGGCCGAGCATATGTGTAAGAGCGGTGCAGTGTAACGCATGGAGCTGGTGCAGAACATTCTAAAGGGTGATGTCCGCGCGGCGGCCCGCCTGATGACCATGATCGAAAACGGCGATGCCGAGGCCAGGGCTGCGCTGAAGTCACTCTACCCCCATACTGGCTCAGCCCACATCATCGGGATTACCGGTCCGCCGGGCTCAGGCAAGAGCACGCTGGCCGACCGGCTCACCGAAGAGTTGCGAAAACGCGACAAGACGGTGGGGATTGTCGCGGTAGATCCGACGAGCCCGTTTACCGGAGGGGCGATTCTGGCGGACCGGATCCGGATGCAAAGCCACAGCCTTGACGCCGGCGTCTTTATCCGCAGTATGGCGACGCGCGGCCACCTTGGCGGCCTGGCCCGCGCCACCAACGAGATCGTGGACGTCATGGATGCGGCTGGGAAAGAGGTGATTCTGATCGAGACGGTGGGGGTCGGTCAGGATGAGGTGGAGGTCGTGGGAACGGCGCACACTTGTGTGGTGGTCTCGGTGCCGGGTCTCGGCGATGAAATCCAGACGTTTAAGGCGGGTGTCCTGGAGATTGGCGACCTGTTCGTGGTCAACAAGGCCGACCGGGAGGGCGCGAACCGGACAGCTACTGAGCTTGAGATGATGTTACAGATGGCCCCTGCGGAGGCTGGCTGGTCTCCAAAGGTCCTCAAGACGGTCGCCACAACAGGGGAAGGCGTTGCGGTGCTGCTGGATGTGATCTTCGAGCATAAGGCGTTCATGGATGAGCGCGATCTGCGGAGGCAAAAGGGACGGGAGCGAAGTGAGCGTGCCTTTCGAGCGCTGCTACAGGAGCGACTGACGGCCAAGGCGCTGGAGCGGTTCGATCAAAACGGGCGCATGCAGGAGCTGATCGCCCGTGTCGCCGACCGCACCCTCGATCCCTACACCGCCGTAGAACAAGTTCTCGCCAAGATCGGCCTGTATTAGGCCTGTTCGTCTAACTCTTTGAGAACTTTTCCGTCTTTGGTCCTCCACTCGATGAGTCCGTTCGCGCTACCTCCTTCGACCACTGCGGCTGCCGCACTAGGACTTGTAAACTCAGAATCTTTCGTGAAGAGATAAAACCCGTCTTTCTCAACAAGGATACCATCTGTGATTAACTTCCGACGAAGAGCGAGGATGTACGGCCATTTGTTAGCGGACTTGCGCTCTTGCAGGACGGCTGTAGAACCTTGAAGAACCACAAAGCCGTCTGGGGTACGATGACCACGCGCCTCAGCACCTTTCATTCGGCAAAACAATATTCCGCCTGATTGTTGCTTTGCCTCCGGCTGACCGACCGCGATTAGCAGATTGGAGCCGAGGACTGGTAACAGTTGGCGGATGCGGGAAAAGAATACTTCCATATCCGCACGATCGGATTCCGGAAGTCTAGATCCACCAGTCTGGTTCTGCTCTAGAGTGAATCGCCCAATCTCAGTTGCCTCACTCAATAGGCGGTTTTCTAAATATCTTACATGCGCCTTAGTCAGGTTCTCGTCTTTACTAATGACTACAATGGCAGAAACCCAAAACTCCTTCGACTTATGCTGTTTCAGGCGTTCGCGGATGATTTCCGCCTCACCGATGTAAGCGCGGGGCGAGCCTGAAATCGGATCAGCGCCGGTCAGAATGTAAATGCCTGCCTTGTCAAGTTCCTCTCGCGCGAGCAAATCATCTAATTCCGTCCGTGGAGCGGCTATTGCCTTTCCGGTCCAGTTGGAAATCTCGGCGGTTCGGAGACTTTTCGCATCTCCGCGCGGCAAGAAAAGTGTGATTGTGGCAGTTGTCATCGTACTGCCCCAAGCAGGTTCAACTACAGAATAGACTGGTTGGCCTATCTCAATCGGTTATTTTCGGAGTTGGTGCGGATTCTATTGTGTTCTTCAGTGGTCCGCAAGGGATTTCTGAGTTCCGCAGATCGGCCAAATGCTGTACATGCCGGCAATTCATTGTACCCCTGCGGAAATGCGCTCCAGACCTAGTCCGAAGTGATCCGCTGGACTCTGAACGTCCGTACCGGCGCTTCATCGGGGCGGCGCGGCAGGTTAGGTTGGCCCGCAATGTCTGTAAGACCAAATTGAGCCGAGGGGTTAGATCGTAGTGCTTGCGGGGTAGAAGGTGGCGGGCGCTACCCCAAATCGCTTGCTCAACCGCTCGATATGCTCTCGTGTAAGCCTTCGCTTCCCTCTGAGGATTTGCGACACGACCGGCTGGCCCCCAAGCTCCTTAGCGAGGTCGTACTGGCTTAGCTCGTGCTGCTCCATGAGGAACCCCAGCACTTCCTCGGGGGTTGCTAAGCCAATAGGGAACGCCTTTTTCTCATACGCCTCGATGAAGGGAATGACAGCGCTCAGGTACTGGCCGACAGCCGTGCGGTTCTGGGCGTCCAGTCCTCCGGATTCCCGCATCAGGATACGAACCGCCTCGCTGTAGCCGTGATGCATCTTCCTACCCTTGATAGGTCTTGGCGGCAGATGGAGATAGAGCCACCGAAGCAGCTCGTTGTCTACCGGGGACTCGAGCGGCTTGAGCTTCTTTGCAAGTGTGGCGCTTGTCATGTCACTTTCTCCAACGTGCCTCATCGTACTCGGCGTGCGTCAGCACGCCCTCGATTGACACGAATTGCAGGGCGTAATCTACGACAGTAATCAGCCGGTATTTGTTCCCCGAGATATTGAAAACGGTATACGGCTTGACCTGATCCGCTGAACCAAAGGTCTTTGTGAGATCGACGAAGTGCTTGAAGCTATTCGACTCTATAGTCTGCATCCAGCTCTTCAGAGAAGACCTGGAGTCGGGGTGTTTCCGTGCGAAGAGCTGGATCACATCTCGTCCGATAAGCTTCACTGAGTGATAATAGCAGAACGCTATTGTTTATCAAAGGACTGGCTGTGCTCCGGAGCCCCCATCCGAGTCGCTCTGTTAGGCTTTGGCCTACCTTACTGGCGCTTCATCGGGGCGGCGCGGCAGGTCAGGCCGGCCCGCGCAGAGAAGTCCCACGCGCACATTGCCGCCGGGAAGCGGCTGGTAAGAGTCGGGAAGCGTCAGTAATTTTACTTGCCTTCTAAAATGTTTAAGCTTATAGGTCAGGCTATGGGAGAAGCGAAACACCGCTGCGGAAGAGATCCTCGCAACAATCGGCCTGTAAAGGAGAGCGTGAATCATGGATGTGCTGCAGGCAGGAGTCGGTGAATTCAGCGTCACAGATCCGGACGATCTGCGCGCCTTCATGCGCACCGAGAAGCGGCGGGCGATGGTGGACAAGGTCATGCCCGAAGCCGGGGCGGTTCGCCGCTATGTGAAGGACGGCGATTATGTCAGCTTCGACTTCTCCTCATTCACCAGAGGCCCGGCCTCGCTTGTTCGGGAGATCATCCGCCAACGGAGGCGTGACCTCTGGTTTGCGGCCAAGTTTACGCTGATGGAGACGACGCTGCTGGCGGTCGGAGGCTGTCTGCGTGGGGTCGATGTGGGATTTCTGGGCCTTGGCCAGCTCATCGGCAAGTGGGTGCAGGAGGGGCGGATCAAGGTGACGGAGTGGACCAACGGGACCTTGACGCTCCGCCATCTGGCCGGGGCGATGGGGGTGCCGTTTCTGCCGACCAGGAACCTGCTGGCGACAGATACCCTGACCTACTCCGGCGCCAAGGTGGTGCAGGATCCCTTCACCGGCAAGCCGATCGCGCTGGTCCCCGCCGTCAACCCCGATGTCGGGCTGGTCCACGTCCATCAGTGCGATATCTACGGCAACGCTCGCTGCTTCGGCCCTGGTGTATCACCGCTGGAAACGGCCATGGCGTCTAAGCGGACGATTATCTCGACCGAAGAGATCATCACGACCGACGAAATCCGCAAGGAGCCGTCGAAGACCACCATCCCGTACTACATGGTCGATGCCGTCGTCTATGCCCCGTTCGGCTGTCTGCCGGGCGGGACGCAGGGGATCTACGAGATGGATATCCCGCACTTCCTGGAGTTCATGGGCGCCTCGCGCGACGAGCAGAAGATGGCCGCCTATCTCGACAAGTATGTCTACAGCGTTGCCTCCCACGAAGAGTTTTTAGACAAGCGTGTGGGGATGGCGAGGCTCTTGGAGTTGAAGCGACAGGCGACGATCAAGGAGGGCTACCATTGAGCGATAGGGAGTTCAGCGAATCCGAGTTCATGATCTGCCAGTGCGCCCGGCTGATTCAAGACGGCACGCTTGTCTTCATCGGGTATGGGATGCCGCAGATCGCCGCGATCCTGGCCCAACGACTGCACGCCCCTCGGATGGTCCAGGTCTATGAATTCGGCGCGGTCGGGGCGCTCCCAGAGACCCCGTTCGTCCGCTTTACGATGGGCGGGCCGCGCAATTGCTATCGGTCGCTCGCCTGGACGAACATGAATACCATCTTCGCGCAGGCCCAGCTTGGGATGGTCGATATGGGTGTTCTCGGCGCCACCCAGATCGACCGGTTCGGTAACCTCAACTCGACCATGCTCGGGTCCGATTACTACCGCCCGGGGAAGCGATTTCCTGGCAGCGGTGGGGCCAACGAGGTGCTTTCCCAGTGCTGGCAGACGGTGGTCGTCATTAAGCACGAGCACCGCCGTTTCGTGGAGAAGGTCGATTTCGTGACCTCCCCCGGCTATCTGGATGGCACGCCCGAAGCCCGCGAGCGGGCCGGCCTGCCCAGGGATACCGGACCCTGGCGGGTGGCGACCTCCAAGGCTCTGTACGGATTCGATGACCGAACCAAGCAAATGATCTTGCTCGGGGTCCTGCGTGGTCTGAGCGTCGATGACGCCCTCAAGGAGATGGAGTTCACACCGCTCATTGCTGATCGGGTTGAGGAGCTTTCACCCCCGACGCCTGAGGAGCTTCGCATCCTTCGGGAGGAGATCGACCCCGATCGAGCCATCATCGGCTCTGCCGGGGATTAATCCCCACGCGTTCCATTGGCGGTCTTTATCAGCGAATGGCCCCCATGAAGCCATGTCGGAAAGCCCAACCAGGCTTTGTGTCGCATCCAGTCCCACAGGCGAATGCCCAGCAGGACGGCCAAGATGGCGGCGTAGAGATACGGGTCGTTCACGCCCTTTTTGGCCAGCCACAGGTAATGCAGCACGCCGAGCAGACCGATAAGATAGACCAGCCTGTGCAGCCGCCGCCAGTTCTTGCCCCCCAGACGTATTATCATGCCTGATGTGGAAGTGCCGGCAAGCGGCGTCAGCAGCGTTAGGGCGAACATGCCAACGGTGATGTAGGGTCGCTTGACGATATCGGGCGCGAGCTCCCCCCAGTCGAAGAAGTGATCTACCGCGATCCAGACGGTGAAGTGGAGGCAGACGTAGAAGAACGCGAATAATCCCAGCAGACGTCGCAGGCTCATTTGCCATGCGATCCCGAACAGGATGCGAAGGGGCGTCAGGGCAAGACTGGCGAGCAGCAGTCGGAGCGCGGTGTCGCCAAGCAGGTGTGTGGCGTACGAGATCGGATTAGGGCCAAGCTGGTTGGTGTGGAAGCGATACAGGAGCAGCAGTAGGGGCGACAACGCAACGCCCCACACGGCACTCTTCAGAATGATGCGTACTCGCCTGGACACAGGTCAGAAGTCCCGTCGCAGGTCCATTCCGGCGTACAACGCCGCGACCTGGTCTGCGTAGCCGTTGAACATCAGCGTCTTTCGCCGTCGAAACTCCCCGATTCGGCGCTCGGTTGCCTGGCTCCAGCGCGGATGATCAACGGCAGGATTGACGTTTGAGTAAAACCCATATTCCCTTGGGGCCGCCTTTTCCCATGCCGTCTTTGGTTGTTCACTCACGAAGCGGATCCGCACGATCGACTTTGCGCTCTTGAAGCCGTACTTCCACGGCACGACGACGCGAACCGGGGCGCCGTCCTGGTTCGGCAACACCTGCCCGTACAGTCCGAATGTGAGCAGCGTGAGCGGGTGGAGCGCTTCATCCATCCGCAACCCCTCCACGTATGGCCAATCGAGTGAGGAGAAGCTGAGGAGACTTTTGCGCTGTCCAGGGAACTGCGCTGGATCGTGGAGCGTGGTGAACTCGACGAACCTGGCCTTGTTTGTTGGTTCCACCCGCTTGATGAGGGACGCGAGCGGGTAGCCGATCCAGGGGATCACCATCGACCACCCCTCGACACAGCGCAGGCGATAGACCCGTTCTTCCAGTGAGAACAGTCGCATCAGTTCTTCAATGTCGTACCGCTTGGGGCGTGCCACGTGGCCATCGATCTGGACCGTCCAGGGGCGCGGTTTGAGCAGATGTGCCAGCCGCGCAGGATCGTCCTTATTCGGACCCATTTCCCAAAAATTATTGTAGGTTGTGATGCTCTCAAGGGGGGTCTGAGAATCCTCCAGGGTAAACCGCTCGTTGCGGGCGGCAGGAAGAGGTGCGCCGGCCGGCGGAGCCGCCGCGACCGATCCGATCGGAGCCAGCGCCAAGGCCGCCATTCCGATCAGAAACGACCGCCGGTTGAGGTAGAGCTGATAATCCGTAATCTCTGACGGTGCAATATCCGGGGCATGCCTGATCAACATACGATTCTCCTACACTTCTAAGATATATTACCAGTTGCATCATTGCATAGACCTTTATTCTCTCATCCTCCCTTCCCCCTCTTTGCCAAAGAAAGGGTTTATTTCCTCCTTGGTTCCTACTTTCTTAGACGCTACACAGCCTCCCGTAGATTCTTCCCTATTCGTCCAGTTGAAAACCGGCCTTACCTGGTGATGGCCGTCCTCCCTATAGCATGGCAAGAAGCCGCCCGGGTTGACTTTTGTGCTGCTCTTCCGCCTGCGAAGCCTGGCGAGGGAGACGTTCAGGGTGAGGCGGTAGAGCCACGTCGAGAACGCTGAATCGCCCTGAAATGATTTGGCTTTTTGATAGATTGCCAGGAATATCTCCCAATGGATCTCCGCAAGAGGTCGCCATTCCGTGATATAGTATGGCAAGGTTTGATGAGAAGTAATCGTTGGATTCGCGTAGCTTCTTGCGTGCAACCCTGCGAATATTATGGCCAAGAATCCGTGTGGACATCAGCATTGGGGAGGTGATACCAGTTTCCTTACGACAACAGCACGACTGTCGAAGGGTAAGATGGCAAGTGGCGACCGCGGCGCTACTTATTATCATGTCTTTCGTCGCGTCCGCATGGGGGGCGCCTTTGGCGCGTGAGGAGGACCTTCCCAACCTTCTCCAGCTTCCGATCTTCCAGCCTGGCGAGCCAAGCCTCCTGTACGATGATGAAGGAAGGGTATTGGGCCCCATCGTTCCGGAATACCGGATCGTTGTTCCGCTCTCCAGGATTCCCTTGAAAATGCGACAGGCTATCCTCGCCGCCGAGGACGCCCGCTTTTATGAGCATGGGGCACTTGATCTGAAAGGGATCGCCAGGGCAGCCGTACGAAATCTCATGTCTGCTTCCGTGAGAGAAGGGGGCAGTACCATCACGCAGCAACTCGCCAAGACATTGTTCTTGAGCCATGAGCGGACTCTCGGACGAAAGGTACAGGAGTTGCAACTTGCCGGTGAACTCGAGCAGACTTACACAAAAGACCAGATCCTGGAGATGTATCTGAATTCCATCTATTTCGGTCATGGGGCGTATGGGATCGAGGCGGCCGCCAAAACCTATTTCAGCAAGAGCGCCACTGATCTCACCGTTCCTGAAGCCGCGCTTCTCGCTGGGCTTCCACGCGCCCCAGGGCGGTATTCGCCGCTGATCGATATCAAGCGCGCCAAGGTGCGTCGGCAGTACGTATTAGACCGGATGGTGGCAACGGGCGCGCTCAAACCGGCCCAGGCCCGTCGGGCCAATCTCTCGCCGGTCTCGGTCAATCCGATGTTCCGATCGAAAGGTATAGCGCCATGGTTTGTCGATTATGTCCGGCAGCAGCTTGAGGTGCGCTTGGGCCCGATCCCAGTCCGGCAGGGGGGGCTGCAAATCTACACCACCTTGAATGTCGGTATGCAGCGGGCAGCCATGAAGGCGATCAGTCGGGGCATTGCGGCCATCGTCAAGCGCAAGGCCGAACAAAAGGCGAGTGGAAGCGCGGCGCCGGAAGGGGCGCTGGTCGCGCTCGATGCCAGGACAGGCGAGATCAAGGCCATGGTAGGCGGCTTAGACTATGGTCGGAGTCAGTTTAATCGGGCAGTCCAGGCGCGACGGCAACCCGGTTCTGCCTTCAAGCCGTTTGTGTATGCGGCAGCGTTTGAGCGGGGGCTGACCCCCTGGACCATTCTTGACGATGCCCCGATCAGTTTTGAGATCGGTGCGGGGAAACGAAGCGAGACGTGGGCTCCGGAGAACGTAGACCGCCAGTATCGCGGTCCGGTGACGCTGCGTCGCGCACTTGAGGAGTCGATCAACGTGCCGACGGTCCGCTTGATTGCGGCGATCGGGGTCGATCCGGTGATCGATCTCGCCCGTCGGCTTGGGATGACCTCGGAGCTACGGCGGGAGTACGCCATGGCTCTTGGTGTCTCGGAGGTGAGCCTGCTGGAACTGACGTCGGCCTACCAGGTGTTCGCCGATCGGGGGACCCTGGTGCCGCCCTTCGCCATCCGGCGCGTGGTAGGCCCAGGCGAGAACGTGCTCGAAGAGCAGGTACCTCAGCCGCAACAGGTCATGCGCGAAGAGATTGCCTTTGTCCTGACCTCGGTCCTTGAGGGGGTTGTGGAACGTGGCACCGGTAAGGCCGCCAAGCGTGTCGGGCGTCCAGTCGCCGCGAAGACCGGAACGACTCAGGCCGCAGAAGATCTCTGGTTCATCGGCTATACCCCGAGCGTCGTAGCCGGGATCTGGCTGGGTTACGATCAACGCCGCTCGATCGGCTCTCACGAGACGGCTGGGAAGATTGCGGCGCCTATCTGGGTCGATTTCATGAAGCAGAGTCTTGGCGACAGCCCTGCTGAGCCCTTCCTTCCGCCTGAAGGGGTCTCGCAGGCTTGGATGAATCGAAGGACAGGACAGCCGACCTCGCCGACTGACCCTGAGGCCGTCAAGGAATATATTGTCCGAGGGCAGGAGGAGGTGTTGCCCTCAGACTTGGCGCTGCCGGCGACCAACGGCGGCTCTTCGCCGAGGCCGAGCGATAATGCAGTCCTCCCGCCTCCCCCCGGTCGGTGACGTACTTCCAGTATCATTGCGCCATCGCGTAGTTCCGTGGATTTTGGTTGCGCGGCGATTCCATATTCCTATATAGTAGACGCGGTTTTGATCCCTTCCTGATCGCATGGCCCCATCGTCTAGTGGCCTAGGACGCGGCCCTCTCAAGGCTGAAACACGGGTTCGAAGCCCGTTGGGGCCACCAATGTCTTCAGGTGGTTACGAAACCGGTCGGTTTCCGCATCGGCTCCGGGACTCACAGCGTGATGACTCCGTTGCAGCAACCAACCCGGCCATCGTGGTTAAGGCGATTTTTATCTGGAGGCGAGTAGAATTATGAGCGAGGAGCGAAAATACACCGTAGAGCGGAATTTCCGACTTCTCGCCGCGATCCTGTCTGTAGTAAGTCTCGTACTGGGGATGATCCCGGCTTTTCTCGTCGGCCACTGGCTTTTCTTTTTGGGGTGTGTCGGAGTCTTCTGGGGGTTACTATGGACTGGATATATAATGGCGCGACGGTTGGAAGGAATTCATAAGAAAAGGATCTGGCGTCCCTAGTTGCGTCATAACCTCATGCAGCGCGGCCATGCTGAGGCGTTGTGGTACCTCCGAGCGGTCTGAGAGTCCTTCCATCCACAGAAGGCTTCGATGGTTCGCTGACTGACGCCCTTCATGCCGAACCAAGAAGCGGTGTGATGGCAGAAATCGTGAAATCGAAAGTCGGCAATCCCGGCCCACTGATACGTTCCCCGAAAGGTCATGGTGAGCCTCGCTCGCGTCCATCCAGGAAAGAACCTATTCGATCCCCGTTGGGGCTACTACTGGTTTCAGTCACTCAGCCATCGTCAATCCCTGCTTGCAGGGGGATCTCAGTAATCTCTCTCTGATTTCGGGATGGTCAAGCGTCTTGACCGCTCATCGCTGTCATGCTACAGTCGGCCCGTTCCTTCCGCAGTTACCTCGCGCCCGTAGCTCAGCCCGGATAGAGCGTTTGCCTGCGGAGCAAAAGGCCGGCAGTTCAAATCTGCCCGGGCGCACCAGTACAATCCGACCAAAGTAGTACATCCAGCGCTTCTTTACATTCACCGTTTCCCCTGAGTCTATCGAACGGTGCAGCATTTCGGTCTGTTCCGTTCATGGTTCGACCATCTCACCACGAACGGATTATCAAGGGATTTATCACGTGCTGCACTAATGCCTTGAGTCAGAAGACGGTTAACGCAGGCGGTTTCGGAGGTAGGCGCTGAGGGCATCGACGACCGCGACGATCAGATAGATCGCGATGATGAGTGTGAGCAGTCGGTGCTCTAGGAAGAGGCTGATAGCGATCTGAATCTGCTGGCCGAGCCCCCCCGCCCCGACGTAGCCCAGGATGATTGCCTCCCGGATATTCACCTCCCATCGGTACAACGTATAGGCGACAAACTCTGGTAGAACCTGGGGGAGGATGCCGTAGAGCAGGATCTGCAATCGGCCGGCGCCTGTCGCCTGCAACGCCTCAATCGGTTGGGTCTCGACGTTCTCCATCACCTCCCCAAACAGCCTGCCCAGGACTCCGCCCGTATGAATCCCCAGGGCGAGCATCCCTGGGAACGGGCCGAGGCCGACCGCAAAGACCAGGATCAGCGCCCAGACCAGGTGAGGGACGGTCCGGAGAAGGTTGAGGACAGCCTTGGCGCTGAGGTACAGGGCGGTGCGGAGTGCTCGAACCCGCGGACGGCGCCGCTCCATTTCGAACAACAGCCCGGCGAACATCAGATTACGACTGGAGAAAAAGACCAGGCCGAAAGCGATCACGACCGCCAGGATCGTCCCGAGAAACGACATAGCGAAGGTCTCGAGGGTCCAGTAGCCGGTCTTGAGCAGGAACTCTGACGAGAGATCAGGCGGAAAGAGCTTCTTCGCATAGGTCAGAATCTGGGCTGCACTCTCGCCGCCCAGCAGTTCGCGCAGTGAGAACTCGGTTCCCACATAGCTCCAGACCATGAGGGCGAGAAAGCCCACCAGGATCGTCAGATTGCGGGCGGAGAGAGGATCGCGATTCTGTGCTGACGCCGGTCTCACTGTATGCGTAGGGATCTCTGCCATCAGACGCTCGACCGGCCGAGGATCATACTTCTCACCCTCGCGCTCAACGTATCAACCCCTGCCACCATCACGAACAGGATTGCGATCAGGGTCGTGACCTGGTTAAACTGAAACATCCGCATTGAGATCTCAAGCTGTTGGCCGATCCCCCCAGCGCCTACGAAACCCAAAATCGCAGATGCCCGAATGGCGCACTCCCAACGATACAGGGTGTAGGAGACCAGGTTCGGTAAGGCCTGTGGCAACAGGCCGTACAGGAGGATGGTGAGCCGAGAGGCGCCGGTCGCCTGGAGCGCTTCCAGCGGCCCTGGATTCACATGCTCCAGGATCTCCGAGTAGACCTTCCCCAGCATTCCCGCATAGGCGATCCCGATCGCCAGGACACCGGGAAACGGTCCCAGCCCAACGGCTCGGACAAACATGAAGGCCCACACGAATTCAGGGATGGTTCGGAATAGGCTGAGGACCGCCCTGGCCAGCAGATACGATCCCTTGCGGAGGATTGCCCGCGGGGGAGAGCCGGCCAGCTCTCGTTCGTTCAGTATGCCTGTAAAGGTCAGCGAACTTGTCGCCAAGAGGCCAAGGGGGAAACTGATGACTACGGCGATGAAGGTTCCCATCAGAGAGATCTGAAAGGTTTCCAGGATCGGGCGACCCAGCAGACTCAGGAAGTTCCAGGACAGGTCCGGCGGGAACATGCCGGTAACGAACTTCCAGATATTCCGACGTCCCTCAGATTCGAAGAGTAGCAGTGGCTTCACCTGGGCAAGCCTGTAGCTTCCCAGGAACGTCAGGACGAACAGGACGGAACAGGCAATCTGAAGGTTGGAGAAGCGCCTAGCTGGTAAGGTGAGGCTGGCAGGAGTAGAGGGAACGTTGCGCTGCACGGCTGGGGGCCTCCTCTTCGGCTGGTGGGGTCTGATTCCCGGCATAGAGGGCTGCCAGATGGTCGTCTGTCACCGCCGGGGCCGGCAGGTCGAACAGGATCTTTCCTTCCTTGAGCCCGATCACTCGGGGGAAGTGGGCCAGCGCCAGATCCACGCTGTGGAGGTTCATGATCAGGGTTTTGCGAGTAGTCTGGCTGAGCTCGATCAACAGCTTGACGATCCCGGTGGCCAACGCAGGATCGACTGAAGAGACCGGCTCATCGGCCAGGATCACCTCCGGATTTTGCACCAGCGTCCGGGCAATTGCCACGCGCTGCTGTTGGCCACCTGATAATGTTTCGGTCCGCTCGTACAGTTTATCGGAAATGCCGACCTGCGTGAGTGCCTCAGAGGCAAGCTCGATCTCAGTCGGTCTGATCAGCGAGCGCGTGGCCTGCCAGATGGACCAGGCGCCGAGTTTGCCTGAAAGCACATTATGGACGACCTGCAGGCGAGGGACGAGGTTGTGTTGCTGGTAGATCGTTCCGATTCGGCATCGAACCTCTCGCAACCGCCGTCCCGAGAAGCAACCGACATCCAGTCCGTCGAACAGGAGGGTCCCTGAGGTTGGGGGGATCGTCAGATTCAACATCCGGAACAGGGTGGTCTTGCCGGCCCCACTCGGGCCGATGAACGCCACCAGCTCGCCCCTTCGGACTTTCAGATCAAGCTCGTGCACGGCGATCGTCCGACCGGCGAATACCTTCGAGACGCGATCGAGTATGTACATCGGTTTAGACGGCGCTATTGAAGCAACCCGGCAGCAATGGCCGCCTCTTCAGCAGGCTTGAATTGTTCAACCTTCACGCGGACATATCGCTTCGTTCGCTGAAGGTCCATCAATGCTTTATCCGCTGGATTGCTGTAGTTCAGCTTGGTGAAGGCTGCGGCAATCTTTTCTACGAGGCTGCTGTCCAGATCGCCCCGTACGGTCCAGACATAGTCGATGTAGGGGGGCGTCGTCCAGAAGACCTGCACCTTGTTGAGATCGACCTTCTTGGCCTGAACCAGCTTGTCCCACACCGCTTCATTTAAGGCCCCGGCGTCAACTTTTCCGCTCTCTACCCATAGGGCTGTCGCGTCGTGAGCTCCGCTGAAGCTGAATTTCGCGAAGTCTTTTTCCGGGTCGATCCCATTCTGCAGCAGAAAATAGCGCGGCATGAGATGGCCTGACGTTGAACTGACACTTCCAAACGAGAAGGTCTTCCCCTTCAAGTCAGCCAGGCTTTTGATGCCGGTGTCCGGCCTGGTAATGAATTTGCTGTGAAAGCGCAGATCCTCCTCTCGGCTTACCACCGGGATCGCATTGCCTGTCCGCTTTCGAGCCTGGACAAAGGTAAACCCGCCGTACCACACCATGTCCAGTTTCTTCGCCGCCAGGGCTTCGACGGTTGCGGCGTAGTCCACCACGGGGATGTATTTGACCGGGATACCCAACTCTCTGCTCAGATACTCGGCGAAAGGCGTGTAGATCCGCATCAACTCAGTGGGATTCTCGTCCGGGATGGCCGACACCCGCAGCTCCTTTGGCGCTTCGGACCAGGCAGGGCTGAGCAATCCGAGGCTCACCACAACAGCCATCAAACTTGATAACCCGACATAGAACCATCGATGGCGCACGGACACCCTCCTGAGTGCTAGATTTGCTGCCTGTTCTTAAACAGGGAAAAAACCACACTTAAAACTATCGGCTTGAATCCGATAAGTCAAATTGGAAAATCCTATTGTCTCGCTTCGATTCATCGGCTTGCTTTCTGGGGATAATGCGACGGGGATGGAGGGGGGTGAGAAAAAACGGCCTCTCCGACTCAGGGGAGTCAAATCGGAGAGGCCGCAACAACCAAACGAGCAAGAGAGGTGGGGTCAGTACCTGATACTCACTTCAGCGATTTCTTGATATCGTCCCACATGGCGCCTGTGGCTGTTCCTACCGCGCCGCCCACAATGGCGCCGGTAGTCGGGCTACCGGCCATGGCGCCTATCGCAGCCCCACCGGCCGCGCCGATGGCGCCTCCGCTCAAGGCGCGCTGCTGGCGCGTTGACATTCCGGCGCACCCGGTAGTCAGCGCGAGCATAAGTACCGCTAGAGCAATCCTTTTTGACGTAGCTCTACTCATCGGGTTCACCTCCTTGTGTCGAGATGGCCTCATGTGTCGATGTTATCTGGCCATTGAACACATATGTAAGAGTTCATTCAACTTGAGGGGCTTTGGAAGTACCCGTGTAATTCCTGCCCGTACCACCGCTTCAGTGTCAAGCGTGTAGGCGTCTCCCGTAATGAGGAAAATGGGGATAGCAGGGTTCGTCTGGCGTACGATCGTTGCCATCTCCAAGCCGCTCATACCCGGCATCCGAAAGTCCGATAAGATAATATCGAAGTGACACGTATTCAAGACATTCAGTCCGGCGTGACCGTCTTGCGCCGTCTTCACCTCGAAGCCCAGTTGCTCAAGAAAGTCTGCCAACAACTCCCGGAGTAAAGGATCGTCATCCACGATCAGGACCTTCTGCCTTACATTGTTTAACCGCTGCGCACTCACTGTCTTCTCCCCCTTCTTTCTTGAGGAAGAGCAAACGACATGCCAGGAATCTGACCTTGATCAAGGCAACGAATGAACCCTATATAACCAGCGAGTTACGCCACCGAATCTCATATCCGCTTGCCTCAGCCGTTTCTTACGGGAAGTCGAAACGAGGAGGTGGCTAGTAATTTTTTCTCGGGCAATGGGACAGGGAGAGGCGCCGAATGGTCTGAATTGCAGGGGTTGTCGCGCCTGAAGGGGGGCAAACCGGGGCAGTGCGAGGGGGTAATTTTTACTTGTTAACGAACCATCTTGGAAAGTTCATCGGAAAGGACGTGCGCTTTCTGACCTAAATTCATGGCTCGTTGAAGGTCCTTCGTCGTAAGCGCCTCTCTGGCCTGTGTGAGAAAGCTGTGAATGGTTTGGTAGGTCTCCCATTGGTCAGACCTCAGCTTCTGCCGGTCGATTGACAGTAGGGTTCGCTCGACTCTCTGGATCGTAGCATTGACCTCCTCCGTCAGTTGAATCTCACGATCAGAGCTTACCTGAGGGGATAAGCGTAGTGGTGGCGACGCCGGACGCGCGGGGACGTGTGGCGAAGGGGTCGGCGTGAAAGCCGCTTTAATCTGGGCGCAGCCAGCCACCAGCAAGAGGCACAAAAATGCGACGATCGTCCGCGAAGCCACCACCACTGGGATTTCTCTCATCCTGGACTAGGTTATGGGAAAAGTAACCGTCATCGTTGTCCCTTGTCCAATCTTCGAGTCAACCTCGACGCTACCCCCATGCATCTGGACGATTCGGTAGACCAGTGAAAGCCCGATCCCGTTCCCGTCCGGCTTGGTAGTGTAGTAGAGACGGAATATCTTGTCGAGGTCTTCGGCGGCGATCCCTATCCCTTGATCGATGACGTGTGCGCGGGTCACGCCCTCAGCAGTTTGGTCTGTTGCAAGGGTTACCGTGCCGCCATCGGGCATTGCCTGGCAAGCATTCAATATCAGATTGAGGAAGGCCTGCTGAAGCAACTCCGGATCGCCGTTGATGAGGGGGAGTCCGTCGTCAAGCCGAAAGGCGAATGTGATTCGACGTGTTGCCCCTTGCGCATCGGTCGTCTGAGCGACCTCCTGGAGCAGTGTGTTCAGGTCCAGAGGGCGAAGCTCAAGCGTCTGAGGACGGACAAACCGGAGAAAACCTTGCACCACACGATCAAGGCGGTGAACCACTCCTCCGAGGAATGCCAGGCTCTGGGCTACCTCTTCCGGAGGATCGTTCAGTTTCTGTTTCAACAGTTCCAAGTGGATGATCATGGCATTCAACGGATTCTTGATTTCATGGGCAACGCTCGAGGTGAGCTTCCCAAGGTCGGCAAGTTTCCGTGAGTAGTCTACGAGTGATTGAATCTGCCGGAGTGGTTCAGTATTCTTGAGAAGGATCATCCCTCCGACGACACCATCCCTGTCGAGTACTGGATAGACGGAGGCCAAAACATCAAGAGGGACGTCGCGGTCTCCCCCCATCTGAAGCGTCAGGTTCCGCACGGGCTGCTGCCGCCGAAAACTCTCGGCCACTGCCTCGGTTAAGGGGTGAGCCTCCCCCAGGATATGCGCCAACGATTGACCGGCAGCGTTCATCAGTGGGCGAGCCAGCAGTGCCTCGGCCACCGGATTAGCGAAAATGATCGCCCGCTCTTTATTCAAAAGGATGAGGGCGTCTTCCAGATGGTGAACGATCCCTTCCAGCCGGGCTTTTTCGTTTATGAGGGAGGACCGGTCCTCCTGAATCTGGCGTCCCAAAAGGTTGAGCTTCGCGGCGATCTGCCCGACTTCATCGTGACGATCGAACGCAACAGGGGTATCGAACTCGCCGCGCGCCATCCGATCGACTCCTTGGGCAATTTGACGTAACGGCGCCACCACCAGGTTCGAGAGGACAAAGGCCACAACCCAGGCAAGCGGGAAAGCGAGTACCGCCAGCAGTAGACTCTTCCGAACGGCGGGTGAGAGCTCGTTCCACAGGAGGCTTCCGGCCAGTCCGAGCCGGATCGCCCCGAAGGGCCGGTCATTGAGACTGAGCGGCAGGGTGGTCTCAAACACCTGTGGCTGGCGAGCCAATACCGCGAGCTGGCGCAGAGGATTCATCTCCAGCAACTGTTCGATCTTCGGTCTGGATGGTGCCTTATGCCCTTCACGGGAACGCTGGCTGTGCAGAAGGACCGTATCTGAGCGGTCAGTGATCATTGCGTAGACCAGGTGTGGGGAGTAGCCGATGGCGGCATCGAGGAGTGCGCGGAGCTCTCGGTCACGGTGCAGAGCCTCCTCCGGACGGCTGCCGCGTGCACGACTCATTACCCGGGTGCTGCCGGAGAAGATCTGCTGTGCCTGCAAGTTGCCCTTTTCGGCCGCATGCTGAACTACCAGGTGCGTGGTCGTGGAGAGGTGAACGACTAATGCGAGCGAGACGATCAGGAAGACCAGAAGACTGATACCGAGGATTTCCTTACCTCGGATGCCGAGCGTCATACGGACTTATTCCTGCGCGTCTACCAAGGAGGAGGCCTCTTCTCGATAGCGGACTAACTTATTGTGGAGTGTCTTCAGGCTGATCCCAAGGATCTCCGCAGCCCGAGTCTTATTCTGGTTCGTGCGTTCAAGGGTCTTCATAATCAGACTCTTTTCTGCCGCATCAATAGTGATCCCGACGGGGATATCGAACTCTGTGGTCGGTCCATGACGCTGGCTGGAAAAGTTCGGCGGCAGATCGGCTGAGGTGATCATATTTCCCTGGGCGACGAGGACGGCCCGCTCCAGCACATTCCGAAGCTCCCGCACGTTACCGGGCCAATCGTGGCTGGTCAGGAGTGCGAGCGTCCGTGCGTCTACGCTGCGCACCGCTGTGCCGTATTTTTCTTTGAACTCATCGATGAACGATCCAATGAGGAGCGGGAGATCCTCGCGTCGCTCCCGCAGGGGGGGAAGATAGATGCTGAATACGTTCAGCCGATAGTAGAGATCCTCGCGGAGCAGGCCGTCACGGACGGCATGGACGGGGTCCTTGTTAGAGGCGGCGACTACCCGGACATCCACGCGGAGTTCTTTGGTTCCGCCCAGTCGACGAAAGCTGCCCTCTTGAAGGATTCGGAGGAACTTGGCCTGGGTGGAGACTTTCATCTCGGCGATCTCATCAAGGAAGATGGTCCCGCCATCCGCTAACTCAAAGTATCCCATCCGCCGCTCGGTAGCGCCGGTAAAGGCCCCTTTCTCGTGACCGAAAATCTCGCTTTCCAGCAGCGTCTCCGGAATGGCGGCGCAGTTGATCGGGACGAATGGGCCCTGCTTTCGTGGGGAGAGATCGTGAATTGTTCGGGCCGCCAACTCCTTTCCGGTTCCGCTTTCCCCCCAGATGAAGACCGGCGCAGTGCTCGGCGACGCCAATTCAAGCAGCCGGTAGACCTCCTGCATGGCACGCGTGTCGCCGACCAGCCGGCCGAACCGGCCCAGGTGACGGACCTGGTGGCGCAGGAGCCTGACCTCCTTCAATACCGCTCCACGCTCGATGGCCTTCTCCACAAGGACGCGGAGTCGCCCGATATCGACCGGTTTGGTGAGGTAGTCGTAGGCCCCTTCTTGCATCGCCTGGACCGCAGTCTCGATGGTCCCCTGGCCGGTCAGAATGATCAGGGAGGGAAGGGTCGCATCGGTCTTGAGGGTGCGGAGAAGGGCGATGCCGTCCATCTTCGGCATGACGAGATCAGCGATAATGAGGGACGGCTGGAGCTCGGACGCCTTCTCCAGAGCCTCCTGACCGTCAGCAGCGGCAGTGACCGCGTATCCCCAGCTCGTGAGAAGCTCCTGGAGCCCCGATCTGGAGGCGGGTTCATCCTCTGCGATTAAGATCTTTGCTTTTGCCATAGCGATTCTGCGAGAAAAGGTTTTCAACAGGACGACTGTATCATAGGAGTTTTCCAAGATTTTGTGAAGTATCGTTCATTAACTACGCTTGAAAACCTCTATAACCCTATGGTAATGTGCGGGATAATGATGCGAAGCGTAAGGAGGTTCACAATCAGCACGCTCATGCAACGATTTTGGATCTGGCTATTGGCGTCCTCCGTCATGGTTCTGACGGGCTGCGCCACGCTTTTTCCTGATACCGATCATCCGGCCGGGGCTCCCCCCGAAGCGAAGCGGCTTTCCTTCACAATGATCGCCCGCAACTATCGCTGTGAGCCCTCCGTCATCGCGATAGACCGGGAAGGAAGATCGGCGCTGGTCAAAGTCACGATTCGCAGCGAGGGCGCACGACACGTCTTCTCTATTCCCGATCTGGAGATCAGGCGCTATCTCGATCCGGATCAGGAAGCAACCGTTGAGTTCCTGGCAGAGCGTTCCGGGGTCTTTGAGTTCGGCTGTACCAGGTTCCCGTGGATCAGTCCGCTCGACCACAAGGGCAAGCTTGCGATTAGATAATAGATGCCTTAGCGTGGATGAAGGATACCCATCAGCGTGTGCGCCGAGAAAAGGGTGCGAGGCGGGAGCAGATCACCGATCACGCCGAGCAGCAGGTTCGCAAGGGGTTGACGGCGTCGGAGGAGTCGTGTGACCGCATTGGCCGCGCCGGGACGACGGATGATGGCCTGCAGCGCGGCGCCCAGACGCCTCCTACTTATCAAGATCCTACGCTGCTCGTCATCAAACCGATGGAGGTGAGTCTCCGTAAGTCCGCCATCACACTCGGCAAGGGCCGAGGCGATCGCATGAGCCGCAAGCTTCGCGCTATAGAGGGCGTGACCTACCCCTTCGCCGGTGAAGGGATCGTAGAAGCCGGCCGCGTCGCCAATCAGCAGCGCCCCGGCCTTGGCGCTGCGAATTGATCGAAACGCCAAGGGGCCGAGGCATCGGACCGTCCCATGTCGGCCCGTGCCACGAAGCGCGCTCAGTGCGAGGGGAAACGCCAGCAGCGCGCTATTGAACAGCTCGTCGAGTTGCCCTTTCCATCCTTGTACGATCCCTTGATCCACCACAATGCTGGCGTTGGTCAGCCGCTCGCCGATCGGGTTGAGGATGCAATACGATCGATCGCCGATACAGATTAGGCCATGATCCCGTAGGGGTACGTTGCAACGTGCCCCTACATAATAGGCCACCAGCGCCATCCGACGTAACCGTGGATGAGGCTGATGAAGGTTAAGCCGTCGAGCGACCACCGACTCTCGTCCGTCTGCCCCCACAACGATCCGCCCTTGATACGTCTCCGGACCCGCCTGACCAATCCCCGTGACACCGCAAATCCGCCCATTCTTCCAGATCAGATCGGTCACGCGAAACCCTTCGATGCACCTCACCCCGAAGCTTCGAGCCCATTTCAGCAACAAGCTGTCAAGGATAGCCCTTGGGATAGACAGCGCGAACGGGGGAGCCCCGTTGGTTCCGGTGATGGCGGGGAATTCGGCTGTCAAGGTTGTACCGTCCGGAGAGATAATCGTCATGCCCCACAGGCGCCGCACCCCGGCCGAGCATACGAGGTCAAGCAGATTGAGCTGATCGAGGAGTCTGACGGTTCCCGGACTAAGATAATCGCCGCAGATCTTCTCGCGAGGGAAGGTTGCCTTGTCGAGCAGCAGCGTCTCAACTCCACGCTGCGCCAGGAGGCCGGCCAGGACCGAGCCGGCCGGACCGGCGCCCACAATGATTACCGTGGTCTGTAGCATAATGTGTCACTACTCAGGTGTTTAGGCTGAAGGCGATACATTACGCCTGACTAGATACAAGGGCGATACGGAACCAGAGATGGCGGCTCAGCCGTACATTAGTAAGACCAGCTTCAGTCGCCATGCGACGCAACTCCTCGGGTCTGAAACCGCGAAGGACAGACAACGGACCGTCGTGGCGCGTCAGACGATTGTCGGACAGCAGCCGTGTAGTCATCGCAGTCAGTAGACAGGCAAGTCGGCTGCGCAATAGGTCATTGACCAGCAGCCCGCGTCGTGCGACCCGCGCCATCTCGCGCAGCAGGAGGATCCCCTCCGCCTCGTTCAGGTGGTGAAAGAAGAGAGAGGCGATGACGTAATCGAAGCTGCGATCCGGGTAGGGCAAGGGCAGCGCGTGCGCCTGCCGCAGTCGAATCTCCGGGAAATCGATCGACCAGTCGGCCGCGGCAGCCAGAACCTGGTCATTCTGGTCCACGGCTTCAATAGCGACAGGAAGTTTGCGTTTCCTGGCCCAACGACAGATGGCCCGAGGGATATCAGCGCCGCCGGTCGCGATGTCGAGGATTGTAAGGGGAGTCTGCGAAGGCTCGCCCACCATCCGACCGAGGTGCACAAGTACCGTGCGCACACCGCCGAAATATCGGTTCAGCCGCTCCAGATCGCGCAGATTCTCACGAATCTCCTCATCGGAATTGTTCTGGCGGTCCAGCAACTCCGCCGCCCCCTGGAGGCGCGGGAGCGGCAGCCGGATCGTCACCATCGTAGCAGCGCACCCTCCGCGCAGAAGCCAGGCCCGAGCGCAATCATCACGCCCAGGTCGCCGGGGGACGCCTGCCCGGATCTGATCACTTCATTGAGGACAAAGAGCACCGTGGCCGACGACATATTTCCGAAGCGGCGAAGCACCTGGCGGGAGAATTGAAGGTCGGCGTCACCGAGCCCCATCTCGCGCTGCGCCCGTTCGAGAACTCCCCGGCCGGCGGAGTGCAGGACCCAGAACCGGATCTCCTCCTGCTTGAGATGATAGCGATTAAGTATCGTCGCCGTCAGCTCCTTCATCATGGCGCTGCCGACCCCTCGGATCTCCTTGGACAACAGGATGCGGGGTCGTCCGTTCGGATAGGTAAACCCCATCAGATCAAGGTACTCCGAACGGACCAGACTCATGTGACCCATGACCTCAACCCCACCGCCATCGGATGTCAGGATGGCCGCCGCGGACCCGTCGGCAAAGATCGCGTTGGCCACTGCGGTCTCGAGGGAGTCATCCAGGTAGTAGGTCGAGGAACAGATTTCTACGGAGACGATCAGTGCCCGATGATCAGGAAAGGCCATCAGGTGGTTATAGGCTTGTTGCAGCGCAATCATTCCGCTGGCGCAGCCCATATCTCCTACGTGTACCCGTTGAACCCCCTCTTTCATCCTGAATTCTCGGACGAAATAGGCGTCGAGGTTAGGGCACAGCCGGCCGGTGCACGTGGTAGTCACCACAAAATCGATCTCCTGAGCGGAGCAGCCGGCCTGATCTAAAGCGCGCTGGATCGCCAGGCGGCCGATCTCGACGCCTCCTTTGCGGAATCGGGCGTTGAGTTCGTCCGTGGTCTCAGTGGGGCGAAAGGTGGCTTTATCCACATACAGATGCCGCTGCTCAATGCCGCTGTGGAGGAAAAAGCCCCGTCGTCGCTCGTCGGTATACGACGCGAGGGTCAGAAGCTCCTCTTGAGAGAAGGACGTTGTGGGATTAGCGGTTTCGAGCGCAATAATTCTGGGGTTGGGCATGTGAAGTCTCCTATTATTTATTGATGCCTCATCGTGGAGAGTAGTCAATCAATTCTATAGAGTTTTCGGCTTCGACGTTCTGGTTAAGTCGTGGGATCAAGTAGGTTGATCCTGTAGTGAGGGTGTGTCATAGTTAGTTGAGCAAGCGAAACGACTCGACCGGGCATCATATTCCATCACTGCATAACCGGGAGCGTACTTCACAAACTATCATTAAACTATGGGATTGACCCCTCAAGCACAAGAAATTTCTATAACCTATGTTTACCACAAAAACTCATCCAAAAGATTTTAGGTATTTTAAAGAGCAATACGATGAAAGCGTGGAGCGCATGTTTGCGGCGGTCGGCGATCTCTACGCCGAATACTGGAATGATTTTTTTCATTTTGCGCTGTTTCAGGATGAACATGAGAGTCGGGAATCGGCTTTCGAGAATACTCACAAAAAATATCTGGAAGCTCTGCGGATACACGACGCGCGTCATGTACTCGAACTGGCTTGCGGGAGAGGGAGCTTTACGAATCTCCTGGCTGAACATACTTCCGGTGAAGTGTTGGGGATTGATATTTCTCGTTCACAACTTTCACATGTCAAGAGATTCAAGCGGCCGAACCTGCGTTTCAAGCACCACGACATCATGAAAGTTGATGAACTCGGACAAATGTTTGACGCCGTCGTGCTCATGGACGCCGAGTGCTATCTACCGGATAAACAATTGGCTGTAGAAAAGATCTCGAACGTGATGAATCCCGGGGCTCGCCTTCTTTTGCTCGGGTGGTGCAAGCAGGATGGGCTGAACTCAATTCAGGAAGAACTTGTCTTGCATCCATTTATGAAATACTGGGCCATCCCAAGTCTTGAAACGCCGGACAATTACAAGAAATATTTTGAGCACAACGATTTTAACATCATTGAGATGACTGATCTGAATAATCAAGTCAAAAGAAACTGGGAGTTTGGATATGAGTCAGCGTTGAAGGGCATTAAGATGCTTTCATTCAAAGACGTGCCGCGCCTCGTCTGGAAAGGTATGACACTGGGAAGCGAGGGGGTCAGGCTCATCAAAGAGCAGTTTCCGGCGGCTGTCTACATCAAGGTCGGCTATGATCTGGGATTTCTTCGCTATGTCTACTTCCTGGTAGAGAAGAAATAGAACTCCTTTTTTCGCACATTTCCCTTGACAAGAATTACGTCATAATTGAATATCGCCCCGTATTTGAGGCGAGGCTCTGCTTCATTTCCCGCCGACAACACCCATACATAGTTCGACGATGCCACATGGCAGTGATCGGCCTCCGCCACACCTCGCGAGTGTCCGACGTTGCCCCCGATCCTGAGGGTAGCAGATGAGTAGAGCGACTGAACCCTTAAAGCGTACCCCGCTGTTCGAGATACACTGCCGTCTTGGCGCCAGGATGGTGGCCTTTGGCGGCTGGGAGATGCCGGTGCAGTATGCCGGGATTCTGGAGGAGCATCGCGCTGTCAGGGAGCGGGCGGGCGTATTCGATGTTTCGCATATGGGGGAGATCGAGATTACGGGACCAGGTGCCCTGGAAGCGGTTCAGAACCTCACCCCGAATGATGCGTCACGTCTCTCTGTCGGAGAGGTGCAATATTCTGCGCTCACCACCCCAGAGGGGACATTCGTGGATGACATCACCGTTTATAAGTTTGCGGCTGATCGCTACTGGTTAACGGTGAATGCCTCGAATATTGAGAAGGACTATGCCTGGATTCGTAAACACGTCCCATCAGGTGTCGAGGTTAGGAATATCAGCGATGGCATGGCCCTCATTGCCCTCCAGGGACCCAGGACGCAGGAGATTCTTGAGAAGCTGACCTCCATAGACTTGGGAGCGCTGAGGTACTTTCGGTTTGTCGAAGGGCAAGTGATCAGCATCGACTGCTGCGTCTCCCGGACAGGTTACACCGGTGAGGACGGCTTCGAGATCTATATCCTACCGCAGTACGCGGCTACCCTCTGGAATGCCCTCCTCGAGGCAGGGGCGCCGGTGGGACTGCAACCCTGCGGACTTGGTGCCCGCGACACGCTGCGTCTCGAGGCCAAGATGGCCCTGTACGGTCAGGACATCGACGACCGCCATACCGTCCTGGAGGCCGACCTGGGCTGGATCGTGAAGCTGGAGAAGGGAGAGTTCATCGGTCGTGAGGCGCTTGTGCGGCAGAAGACGGCTGGGATCAGCCGGAAGCTGGTAGGGTTTGAAATGTGTGGCCGGGGGATTGCTCGTCCCCACTATGCCATAGCCAAGGATAGTCAGCCGATCGGCGAGGTCACCAGTGGCGGGCCCGCGCCCTCGCTCGGGAAGAACATCGGGCTGGGCTATGTGGCGGTACAGTACGCGGCTATCGGAACCGAGTTTGACATCGTGATCCGCGACCAGCCTGTGGCCGCGAGGGTTGTTCGAACTCCTTTCTATAAGCGAGTACGTTGAAGGCTATGGAGGTGAGTATGGTTCCTGAGGGGCTGCATTATACGAAAGCGCATGAATGGATTAAGGTTGAGGGGGATCGTGGACGTATCGGAATCACCCACTTCGCCCAGAGCCAACTCGGCGACATCGTGTTTGCGGAATTGCCGCAGGTCGGGAGGGTCCTGCGTCAGATGGAGGCGTTCGGCGTTGTGGAGTCGGTGAAGGCCGTTTCCGACCTCTACTGTCCACTGACCGGTGAGGTACTCGAGGTCAACTCCTCGCTCGAATCGAATCCTGAGCAGATCAACGTCGATCCCTACGGACGGGGATGGATAATCATAGCTAGGATCGCTGATCCTGGCGAGTTGGGGAATCTGATGACCGCTGAGGAGTACAAGGCCTATCTGGCGGCGGAGGAGCACTGATGGAGTACATCCCCAACACGGAGGCCGACTGTCGCGCGATGCTGGATGCCATCGGCGTCCGGTCGAGCGAGGAGCTGTTTGCCGACATCCCTCAGAAGCTCAAGCTCAAGCGGGGACTGAATCTTGCGCCGCCGCTTTCCGAGACCGGACTGCGAAAGCACATGAAGGAGTTGGCCGGCAAGAATGCAGACGTTGATCAATACGCCTCCTTCCTGGGGGCAGGCGCCTACAATCACTTTATCCCTGCCGCCGTCTCCCACCTGGTATTCAGATCGGAGTTCTACACCGCGTATACGCCCTACCAGCCTGAACTGTCACAAGGGACGCTTCAGGCGATCTACGAGTATCAGACGCTGATCTGCCAGCTTACCGGCATGGAGGTGGCCAATGCGTCGATGTATGATGGTTCCAGCTCCCTGGCCGAGGCGGTCCTGATGGCGCACAGGATCAACGGCCGTCGGGAGGTGGTGCTGCCCATGGCCGTGCACCCGGAGTACCGGACGGTATGCCGTACCTACGTGAGCAAGCTTGGCCTCCATCTGCACGAGGTTCCGTACACGGACCAGGGTGCGACCGATCTGAAACAGGTGAAGGCGACGCTGTCGGACCGCACCTGCGCTGTTGTGGTCCAGAGCCCGAACTTCTTCGGAGTCCTGGAGTCGTTGGATGAGCTTGCGGAGGTCGCTCACAGCGCCGGGGCTCTCCTGATCGTGGTTGTGGCCGAGCCGGTCTCATTCGGTATTGTCCGATCCCCCGGCGAGTACGGAGCCGATATTGTTGTGGGAGAGGGCCAGGCGTTCGGGAACCATCTGAACTTCGGCGGCCCCTACCTTGGCTTCTTCGCGTCGAAACAGGCCTATGTCCGCAGTATGCCGGGTCGTTTGGTCGGCCGGACCGAGGATAAGGTCGGCCGGTCGGGTTACGTCCTGACACTGTCTACCCGAGAACAACATATCAGGCGGGAGAAGGCGACGTCCAACATCTGCACGAACGAAGGGCTCTGTGCCCTGGCTGCGACGGTTCACCTGTCGTTATTGGGGCGAGCCGGGCTCAGGGAGTTGGCCCTGCTGAACCTCCGTAAGACGGCCTATACCAAAGACGCGATTTCTAAACTTAGCGGCTACGAGCTTCCGTTTGCAGGTCCTACCTTCAATGAGTTTGTGGTGCGGGTGAAAAAGCGGACCCCGGCTCAGGTGAATCGTGCGCTGCTCGCCAAAGGCATCATCGGCGGTGTGGAACTGGGCCGATTCTACCCGGAGCTGTCGGATTGCCTGCTTCTCTGCGTGACGGAGCAAAACAGCCGCGAGGAGATCGACGCACTCTGCAAGGCGATGGGAGGTGGGCGATGACGGACGAGGTGCAGGGTGCGCAGTTCCAGGGCGAAGGGATCGGTGTCCAGGGGCTCATGATGCACGAGCCGCTCCTGTTTGATCAAGGATCACGGGGGCGCCGAGGCTGTACGCTCCCTGAGTGCGACGTCCCGGAGTTGAAAGCGGAGCGGCTGCTGCCTAAAAAGCTTCTCCGGCACGATATTCCCGATTTCCCAGAACTGTCCGAAGTCGAGGTGGTCCGGCATTTCACGCGGCTATCGCAATGGAATTATGGAGTCGATACGGGCTTCTACCCCTTGGGCTCCTGCACTATGAAATATAATCCGAAAATCAATGAGGAGGTGTGGCGGCTGCCCGGCTTCTCCTGCGCGCACCCGTACCAGCCGGAGAGCCTGATCCAGGGCGCTCTGGAACTGATGTATGAGCTGGAGCAGTGTCTGGCCGAGGTGAGCGGGATGGACCGGGTGTCACTGCAGCCGGCCGCGGGCGCCCAGGGCGAGACGTTGGGCATGATGCTGATCCGGGCGTACCTGGAATCGAAGGGGAGCCCACGGAAACGGGTCCTGGTCCCTGACTCGGCCCATGGCACCAATCCCGCGAGTTCCGCCATCTGTGGCTACGAGGTGCTGCAGATCAAGTCCGGTCCGAACGGCCGCCTGGACCCAAAGGTTGTGGCCGATGCGATGGATGAGGATGTGGCTGCCATCATGGTGACGAACCCCAATACCCTTGGGCTCTTCGAGGACCAGATCGCCGAGGTCGCCAAGATCGTTCACGCCAAGGGCGGGCAGGTCTACTGCGACGGCGCCAACCTGAATGCTATCATTGGGATCTCAAGACCGGGTGACACGGGAATCGACGTGCTGCACATCAACCTGCATAAGACGTTTGCCGTTCCGCATGGGGGCGGCGGTCCGGGCGCGGGGCCGGTGGGTCTCAAGGCGCATCTTGCGCCATTTATGCCGGTTCCGGTCATCGAGAAGAAGGGGAAGCGGTTTGTCCTGAATGAGGATCTGCCGTCAAGTGTCGGCAGGGTGCGCGCCTTCTATGGGAACTTCGCGGCGCTGGTCCGGGCTTACGCCTACATCCGTTCGCTGGGTCCGTCAGGACTGCGGCGCGTGGCCGAAGTGGCCGTCATCAATGCTAATTACGTCATGAATCAGTTGAAAGATTGCTACCATCTGCCGTACGACAAGTTCTGCAAGCACGAGTGCGTTTTCTCCGATGCACGCCAGCTTCCGCATGGGGTTCAGACACTGGATATCGCCAAACGATTGATGGATTACGGCTTTCATCCCCCAACCATCTACTTCCCCTTGATCGTCAAGGGGGCCATGATGATCGAGCCGACCGAGACCGAGAGCAAGGAGTCGCTGGATCAGTTCATCGTCGCCATGAAACAGATCGCCGAGGAGGCCGAGCGCGACCCGGAGCTGGTCCGGTCCGCCCCGCACAAGACCAAGGTCTCGCGGCTGGACGAGGTGAAGGCCGCCCGCCAGCCGAATCTGCGTTGGAAGGGGAAGACATTAGCAGAAGAGAGCGGGAGTTGAACGGCAGTCGATTGATTTGACCTGCTCGACCATGACGAAACCGGCGGCATCTCGACCTTCAGGAACCAACACGTAGAAAGGGGGGTACGGTATCCGGTTGAAGCCTGTGTTTGGCACCATCCACCGCCTACGGATCTTCCCCCGAAAAAGTGGACACGACTTCACGTCACCAATCCCTCATACTCTTCCGGCGTGTGGTAGTCAATGCCAGAGTGCAGGCGGTGGTGGTTGTAGAAGCGGATGTAGAGCTTGAGCGCC